>JAKAQV010000091.1 GCA_021819565.1 bacterium
GCGCTCCGCAATCGGGATACTGGAAAGAAATCTTAAATAGCGACGCCGTTGAATACGGCGGGAGCGGAATGGGAAATCTGGGCGGAGTCTGGGCGGAAAATATTCCGTTTCACAATCAACCCTATTCGCTTAATTTGACTCTTCCGCCGCTAGCCGCTCTATTTTTTAAAGCCGGCTAGTTCGCCTTTGGCAAACACTTTTTCCATAGGGAAGACACTAAAAATTTAGGAAGTTCCGAGCGCGGCACCCATTTCATGGGAGCTGAAACTTCTTTTTTCAAACTGCCCTGATAAACCTGGACATTAATCTGGTGATGGGTAATCATATGAGACGCGGTCTTAAGAAGAGATCCCACCCGGGCATGGACCTTTCCCATCTCCGGAAGTCCCCAATGCCGTTTCAAGAGTTTTTCTTTTTCGCCTCGATTCCACAAAAGCACTTTTCCGTTGCGCTCAATCCATAAAAAATTCCAATTCACTTTGACGATATTTTTCCTGATTTTAGGGGCAGGAAAAAGGTTTTGCGTTTTTGTTTTAAGCGCCGCGCAGGCAAAAGAAACGGGACAAATCTTGCAGCGGGGGTTTTCCGGCGCGCAGACAGTCGCTCCCAACTCCATTAAGGCTTGGTTCCAGTCTCCGGGATGATCGCGGTCCAACAAATCCTCGGCCATTTTCCACCATTCTTCCGGAGTTTTATTTTGAGCCGTTAAGCGCGAAAAAACCCGGCTTACATTGCCGTCTAAAACCGGATACGGCTTTTGAAAGGCGATAGACAAAATCGCGCCCGCGCTATAGCGCCCGATTCCTGGGAGAGAAATAAGAGAATCAAAATCATCGGGAAATATCCCGCGATGATGGCGAACTATTTTTTGCGCGGCCAAAAGCAAGTTTCTGGCGCGGGAATAATATCCCAACCCTGCCCACAAAGACAAGACCTCTTCTTCTTTGGCGCCGGCCAAACTTCGCACATCCGGAAATTTTTTGATAAAGCGCTCGAAATAGGGAATGACGAAGGCCACCGTCGTCTGCTGAAGCATGATTTCGGAAATCCAGGTTCGATAGGGAGAAGGGCTCTGCCGCCACGGCATGGGCCTCTGATAGAGGCGATACCAAAGGAGAAGCTCTTCTCTCAACCTATTATTGTTTGACGGCAAGGTTGAAGGTCGGCTCTTTGACTCCACGGACGTGATAGACGGTTTTTTCAAGCAATTTTTCCTGTTGGGAGGAGTCGACCATCCCGCTAATGACGACAGCCCCGGCATCCACGTCTACGTAAACGTGGGATATGTCCAGGCCTCTTTGTTGTTTTAGAGCGGAGATAATCGCGCCCTTGAGAGCGGAATCTCTCATCGGCTTCTCAAAGCCAAAACCGGCGCATCCAAACAAACCCAGCGCTGACAGCAGGAAAAAGCTCTTTTTCATCGGCTTAGAAATGTTACAATTTCTCGACTCGTTATCAAAACCGATGAAGCGGATTTTACTCGCAACTAGAAACCCTCATAAAGAAAGGGAAATCTCGGAAATGCTGGGTCCGACGGTTTCTATCCTTTCTCTAAAAGATTTTCCGCTTCTCCCAGAGACTATTGAGGATCAAGCAACGCTCGAGGCTAATGCGGCCAAAAAAGCGCGAGAAGCCGCCCTTCAAACAAAACTGTGGGCTTTGGCCGACGACACCGGGCTCGAGGTCGAAGCCTTGGGAGGCGCCCCGGGAGTTTTCTCGGCCCGATATGCCGGAGAAAGCGCTTCGTTTGAAGACAACACAAAAAAACTCCTCCACAATCTTTCGCAAACTCCCGTGGAAAAAAGAAAAGCCGTTTTTCGCACCGTGATAGCCCTTTCAAGCCCGGAAGGCGAAATCGAAACCGTCGAAGGACGGCTCGAAGGAATGATTACAGAATCGCCCCGAGGAAAGAAAGGTTTTGGATACGATCCGGTTTTTCTCGTTTCTTCCAGAAAAAAGACCTTGGCGGAAATGGAGCCTGTGGAAAAAAATTTGATCAGTCACCGGGCTCTGGCGCTTAAAAAAATTATTCCGCGCATCCTGTCTTTAGGACTTTTTCTCTGTCTTCTCTCGCCTTTTTCCGCGAGAGCCGATATTGATAACGCCAGCCAAGCGGGATCAGACACCATCTGGGATCAAATGATGGCGTCTCAAGCCGGACGCAATGTCTATATCGGATCCGAGTATCTCCAGCGCGGGCATTATGATATCGCGGCGGAAGAATTTGGCCGCGCGGTCGCGGATAATCCCCAGGACCCTAAAGCCCATATGATGTTGGGAGTCGCTTATTATTGGCTTGGAGAAGTGAAAAAATCTCTTGAGCAGTATCAAACCAGCTTGGAGTTAGACCCTAAGAGCGCCCAAGTTTACATGTTGATTGGAATTTCTCTTGCTTGGGAAGGAAACAATCAAGGCGCATACCAAGAGTTCAAAACCGCGGCCAAACTCAATCCCTCCAGGCCCGATATTCAAATGAATCTCGGTTCTGTCGAGGAAACCCTCGGCAAAATCCAGGATGCGCTCGAACATCTTCGGGAATCGGTCAGTCTCGACCCTAAGTATCCCCTCTATCATTATCAACTGGGAATGCTCTATCGCCGGCTTGGGCGCTACACTGAAGCCACCGATGAATTTGCCGCCGCTTTAGAAATTTTCCCGGATTATGAGGACGCCCTCCTTGAAATGGGATCTATGGCGGAAAGAGATCATCACTTGAGAAAAGCGATGGATGATTTTAGCCATGCCGTAGATTTAAAAGAAAGAGATTCCGTCGCTAGACTTCTGCTCGCTCACCTCTATCTGCTTGAAAGTAAATACAAGGACGCGCGCTCGGTCATGGCCGACGCTTTTGATCTCACGCCCAAGGAAGGCGGCCCGGGGCTGAGGCTTTCTATGTCTTACTCGGGCGGAAAATCAAAAAACCCTCCGCAAAAGAATCAGAAACCGCAAAAACCGCGAAAAAATCATAACCCAACCGCTAAACCCCAGCCGAAATCTCCCTCCAATGACCCCTTGAGCGTCTTTAAGAAAAATCTCGAGCGCATTCCGCTCAATCAGGGCGCGATTTTACAAGTTGAAGTGGTCTTTATGCCAAAGCCAAAACTTAAGATTGCCGATGACGAAAGCAATTCTTCCCTGCAAAAAGAGCTTGAGAAAAAACTGGGAGACCAACAAGCCACTCCCCAAGCCGTCCAGCGAGAATACCCCATTCATGCGGGAAACTCCCAGGAAAGAAAGGCTGAAATCGCTCAAATTATCAAAAACCTAAAACAAACTCTCAATAAAGCTCCGCCCAACTCTAACGTCAGGTTTGGGATGAACCTCACCTATAAAAATCTCGAGCATGTCTCCACCGGCGGCCCGCGGCCGACCAACAATCCGCTCAACGTTTCTTACCAGCCTCACGCGGTTGGAAACGATTTGGGGCTTTGGATTATGGGAACCGGCTGGATGGATCTCGTTTCCGAAATTTTACCGCGGCCAGGTCAAACCGTTCACCACCCCGATCAAACGGATTGGTGGACGGAAGAAGGCTTGGGATATGCGACCTTGGGCAAAGGCCCCGAAGCCTTGGCGGATTTTGAGCGCGCCTGTCGCCTCGACCCCAACAACGATGTCGCCTGGCTTGGGCGCGCGGTCGCCTCCATCATCATGGGAGATGAAAAAGGCGCGGTCAAGTATCTCAGAAAATCTCTTTCTCTCAATCCAAGAAATAAAACGGCCAAAGAAGGGCTTAAATGGCTTTTAAAGCCTTCCGCGCAAACTCACCAAGGACCCTCCCAACAATGAAAAGAGATTTCATGAGCGATTTCGTCAAACGCATCCATTTTGTCGGCATCGGCGGGGTTGGAATGAGCGGCATCGCCGAAGTGCTTTTAAATCTCGGATATCGAGTCTCCGGCTCGGACCTTAAAGAGGGCGAGATGACTCGCAGGCTCAAAAGCCTTGGGGCTAAAATCTTTTATGGCCACAAGTCTTCTCATATCGCGGGCGCCGAGGTCATTGTCATTAGTTCCGCGGTATCGCCCCAAAATCCCGAGGTTTTAGAAGCCCAAAAAAAACGCATCCCGGTTATTTCGCGAGCGGAAATGCTTTCCGAAATCGGCCGAATGAAAAAAACCGTCACCATCGCCGGCTCGCATGGAAAAACGACCACGACTTCGATGACGGCGATGGCCTTGAGCAAAGCCAAGGCCAAGCCGACCATGATCATCGGCGGGCGCCTAAAAAATATTCACGCCGGGGCGAGACTCGGGATCAGCGATTATCTAGTCGCGGAAGCCGATGAGTCCGACGGCTCCTTCGTTCACCTCTCCCCCTTGGTCGCCATCGTCACCAATATCGACAATGATCATCTTGACTTTCACAAAACAATGGAGGCTCTTAAAAATTCATTTGTCGAACATCTCAAGCGCCTGCCCTTCTACGGCGCGGCAATTCTCTGTTGGGACAATCCTCTGCTTCGGGAAATCTCAAGCTCTCTTTCAAAGCCGGTCATCACTTACGGCTTTGAAAAATCCAGCCAATGGACGGCCAAAAACATCCTCCTTTCAAAAGACGGCTCGAATTTTGAAGCTTTCTTTAAAGGCGAAAAGAAAGCCGACATTCATCTCTCGGTTCCCGGAAAGCACAATGTTCTTAACAGCCTTGCCGCACTCGCCGCGGGAAACTTTCTCGGTTTTAATCTTAAACTTCTGGCTGAAGGGCTTTCTGAATTTAAAGGCGTCGGCCGCAGGCTTGATTTAATCGGAAAAGTCAAAGGCGTCGAATTGGTCGATGATTATGGGCACCACCCCACGGAGATTAAAGCCACATTGTCGGCGGTGTCAAATCTTTGGAAAGCCAAACGAGTCATCGTCCTTTTTCAGCCTCACCGTTTTAGCCGCACCCAACTCCTAGCAAACGATTTTGGACCCGCGTTTAAAGGAGCGGATATGGTTTTTGTCACCGATATTTACCCCGCCGGGGAAAAACCAATTCCCGGAGTTACTTCTCGCCTCATTATCGACTCAATAAAAAAAACCGGCGTTTCTTGCGCTCCTTTTTCAAATACGAAAGACTTGGCTGGCCAACTCCAAAAGGGAGATTTAGTCTTGACCCTGGGAGCCGGAGATATACGCAAAACAGGCGAAGAACTCTTGAGACTTCTGTAAACCTAAAAGCTCACATAAGCCATTGTGGTCATTGCGGCGAAAGCCGCAATCCAGACAAACACAGAATTCCCTGGACCCCGATTTTTATCGGGGTGACGCCACAAAATCCACCGTTTCGATGAAGAACGTTCACTCGGCTTTATCGCTTAAAAATGAAAAGCCTTCTCAATGGTTGGGATTGGGCGGCGGTAGCTTGTCCGCAGTTCCTTGGAAAACAGTTGGGCCGGGAAAGGAGTTTAAAACCGTTCCATTGTGTCCAGGAATCGGCTGTTCTATCGGATTTACCTTTTTCAGTTGGGGCATCGAATTCGCGCTGCTATGAGATTTTTTGTACCCAGTCGCTCCGGCTCCCGCGCCATTAAGGCCCGAAGCGCCGCCTTTTGAGCTTTTCGCGGCTTGAGAAAAACAGGCTTTAACAATCGCGTTTTGTTGACTTTGAGTCAAATGGTTTCCCTTAATTTTTTTATCCACGCAGGCCAAGGCCTGATTTCTTTGAGCGATAGTCAAGGGCTTGGGCGTCAAATTACTGGAGCCTAGCGGCTTTCCTTTAGAAACGCAAATATACGGCTCAAAAGCGGAATTTGTTTTTTGCGCGACCGAACCGCTGGGACATTGAGAAGCGCCGGAAGCTGCCGCCGACATCGCCCCTTGCCCGACGCTTTGAGAGTTGGGCGATTTAGGAAGGGCAAAGACTTCCAGAGTCGCGAAAAGTAAAGCACATGAAGCGGTCAAGACTTTCAATATCCATTTCTGAGTCATATGAGCCTCCTTCAACAGAAGGATAACCCCTCTTCAATTCGCTGTCAAGTAAAAAATCGGTAAAAAATCGGTAAAAAAATGGTAAAAATTTTTCCCTTGCGCATGGAGCTTGAGATTGTGTATGATAAACCTATATCTTAATTTTGGAAGGAAAACATGCAAGATACGTCAATCATTAACGCGAATACGGCCGCAAACCTCAGAAAGCGGCACACCTTGGACGCCAAGGGTAAAATACTTGGGCGCTTAGCCACCCAGGCGGCTGGCCTTTTGCGCGGCAAACATAAAGCGATTTACACGCCCAACGTCGACTGCGGCGATTTTGTGATCGTCACCAATGCGGCGGAAGTAGCGCTGAGCGGAAACAAATTAGAGACGAAAGCCTATTTCAGTCACTCCGGCTATGCGCGCGGAGCCAAAATGACTCCGCTCAAGCGCATGATGGAAAAAGATCCCCGCAAGGTGATCTATCTGGCGGTCAAGAGAATGCTTCCTAAAAATCGTTTGAGCGACCGACAGCTTACACGTCTTAGAATTTTTAAAGGCGCGACAAACGTCGCTTCAAAAGCCTCCAATAATTAAACTATAGAGAAAAGGGATACCATGTCAACACAGTTGCTCGCAACCGGAAGAAGAAAAACTGCCGTGGCGCAGGTTCGGATGATTCCCAACGGAACGGGAAAAGTCACCATCAATTCTAAAACGGTCGAACAGTATTTCCATGGAACGGAACACAAGCAATTTTCCGTTTTATCCCCCCTCAAATTGGTCGAAGCGGCCAAAAATTATGATTTTGCCCTTAAAATAGTCGGCGGTGGAATTACAGGCCAAGCCGAAGCCGCCCGCCATGCTATCGCGCGAGCCTTGGTCAAACTGGAAGAAAAAAACCGCCGTATAATGCGCGCCGAAGGCTTCTTGACCCGCGATCCCAGAGAAGTGGAGCGCAAAAAGAGCGGTCAACCCAAAGCCCGCAAGCGCTTCCAATACTCCAAACGCTGATTCCGTGTCTTCAGACGAAGCGTCTTCTTCGGCTGATCACAGAGAAGAGCTTTACATTGCGCCACTGGCGCGCTTGGTCGCGTCTATCTTTGCCGTTTGGGGAACCGTAGTCGCTTTTAGAGCCGTCTATGATCTCTTTTGGGGATCGCCGGAAGCCAATCTTTACTCGGCGAGCCCTTGGCAGTTTGTCAGCGTCTCGGAATGGCTTCGATACGCGGGATTTGAACTTTCTTATGGGATCGCCTGCCTAAGTCTTGCCGCCGGAATCTATGCCTACTCAAAATTCCTGCCGGAAACGCTTGTGCGAAAAAAAAGCGAATTTGGAAAAGATTTATTTAAATAAATCTTCCTTAAAATAGTAGAATTTTTTCTGTGAATATTCTCAAGGACCGCGTTTTAGATCACGAACTTCTTTTTTCCCAAATTGACGCCCTTTTTGAAATCGCTCAAACCACTGAAGAGTTTTTTAAATCTTCGACCTCTCTTTCAATAGAAAAAATTAAAGCCAAGAAAAACTCCGAACTTCAGATTTGGCAAAAAACGCGAGACAGCCTCTCGCCTAAAGAAAATCGAACGCATCTCTTACTCTCCTCTTTTTGCCATCGCTTGGCGGAAGAAATTTCCCTGGCCGCAATAGAGACTTCGGAATTTAAAATTTTACCGACACCCGAGAGTATTTTGATGATTCAAAAAACAAAAGAGGCCATCAGGTCTCTCTCAAAATCTTTCAAAGCGTTCTCAAAAAAATCCGCGGCGGCGGAAATACTTCAATCAGAACGACTATCCCTTGAAATTTTTGAAATATTTAAAAAGGCCCGTTTGGACGCGCTCAAGGATAAAAAAGACGTGCGCGGACTTAAGAACTCGGAAATCGCGCTTCGGTTTTCTGAAATCGCGG
>JAKAQV010000092.1 GCA_021819565.1 bacterium
TTCCGATCTGAAAGGAAGCTTCTCAGGAATTATCTTCGATGGGCGGAAGCTAAATTTTTACTTTTTTTAAGCGCAAGGCGTTTAAGATGACAGAGACCGAGCTAAAGCTCATCGCCGCTCCGGCCAGGGCGGGGCTCAAAAGAGCGGAAGCCCCAAATAAAGGATAAAGCCCTCCCGCCGCGATGGGGATAGAGAGCGCGTTATAGGCGAAAGCCCAAAATAAATTTTGCCGGATATTGCGTATCGTCAGTTGCGATAATTTGCGGGCGCGGGCCACGTCTTTTAAATCGCCATGCACCAGGGCAATCGGCGCGCTTTGAAGAGCGGCGTCCGTTCCGGTTCCCATTGCGATTCCGACATCCGCTTGGGCCAGAGCGGGAGCGTCGTTAACCCCGTCTCCGGCCATGATAACCCTGTGCCCTGATTGTTGGAGATTTTTGATAATCTCTTGCTTCTGATGAGGCAAGAGTCCGGCCTTGATATTTTCAATTCCCAATTTTTTAGCGACGGCCTTGGCCGTCGCCTCATCGTCTCCGCTGAGCATGACGATTTTAATTCCTTCCTGCCTTAAAATTTTCAGGGCTTCAAAGGCGGAGGGTTTGATAGGATCGGAAATCCCAATGATTCCAGAGGTCTTGTTTCCGTCCGCGACAAAAACGACGCTCTGGGCTTCTTCCCTAAGCTCTCCGGCCTTGTCTCTTAAAACGGAAATATCGATGGAATGATTTTGGAGGAACCTTTCATTTCCAAGCAAAATTTCCCGTCCCGCTATTTGGGCCTTAATTCCTTGGCCGGGAAAAGACTCGAATTGTCCGACCTCTAAAAAAGGAGTTTGATCATAGCGGGCTTTTTTGACGATGGCTTCTCCCAGAGGGTGTTCGCTGAGTTTCTCAAGGCTGGCGGCCAGGCTTAGGACTCGAGATTCGCTCGATCCGGGCGCGGGAATGAGAGCCGTCAGTTGAGGCTTTCCCTCGGTTAAGGTGCCGGTCTTGTCGATGCAGAGAATATCGGCTTTCTCTAAAATTTCAAGAGATTCCGCGTTTTTAATTAAGATTCCCATTTCCGCGCCTTTTCCCATTCCCACCATAATCGACATCGGAGTGGCCAGCCCCAATGCGCAGGGGCAGGCGATGATGAGAACCGAAATGGAGCTGACCAAGGCATGGCCCACACGCGGCTCGGGGCCGAAAAAAAACCAGAGAAGCCCCGATAGGGCCGCAATCAGGACCACGGCCGGCGCGAAATAAGCGGCTGCTTGATCCGCTAGCCTTTGAATCTTGGCTCGGCTTTTTTGAGCCTTGGCGACTAAATGAACCATCTGCGAGAGAAACGTCTCAGATCCCACTTTTTCGGCTTTCATCGTGAAACTTCCGGAGCCGTTGAGAGTGCCGCCGATGACCGGGTTCCCCGCGTGTTTCTCAACCGGGAAAGACTCGCCGGTTAAAAGAGATTCATCCACCACGCTGTGGCCGGAAAGAAGACTTCCGTCGGTTGGAACCCTTTCGCCGGGTTTGACCCTTAAAACATCGCCGTGTTTGATTTTTTCGATAGAAATTTCTTCTTCTTGATTGGCGGAAGTCATGCGATGGGCTTTGGGGGGAGAGAGGCTTAAAAGGGCTTCTATAGCTTGAGAGGCTCGCCTGCGGGCTTTAATTTCAAGCATCTGGCCTAACAAGACCAAGACGATGATTGTGGCGGCGGATTCAAAATAAACGGGGGCTTGCCCGGTAGGGGTTTTAAACGTTTGCGGAAACCAATGCGGAAAAAGAAGAGAAATCACGCTTGAAAAATAGGCGATTCCGGTTCCCATCGCGATGAGCGTAAACATATTGGGGCTTTTGTTTTTTAAAGATTCAAAGGCGCGGATGAAAAACGGTTTTCCGCACCACAAGACGATGGGGGTGGCTAAAACAAGTTCAATCCAGTTTTCCGCGATCGTCGGTTTTGCCATGAAAGACATGGACACAAACAAGAGCGGGATTCCCAAAACAAGCCCAATCCAGAAACGTCGGCTCATATCGGTCAATTCCGGATCGGGAGCGCTTTGAAGAGAGGGGATTTCAGGGTCTAGCGCCATTCCGCAGAAGGGGCAGGAACCGGGGCCCTCATTTTTGACCTCGGGATGCATCGGGCAACTGTAAACCCCTCCTGAGACGGGAGATTCTTTTTCTTGCGCGTTGGGATTAAGGAATTTCTCCGGGTTTAGGATAAATTTTTCCCGGCATTTGGGATTACAGAAAAAATAGGTTTGGCCTTGGTAGGAAAAAGAGCCGCCTTTGGGATTGGGAGGGAGAACGGTCATTTTGCAGACCGGATCAACGGCGGAGGATGGCGAAGCGGGTAAAGAGTCCATCCCTTTTATGATATCAGTTTTATTCTTTGGAAGGCAAAAAGTTCTAGTTACAAAACGAGTCTAGGCCAGATGGCCCACCCAAAAGTTTACATTTTGAATTTTGATTCTGCAAAATGTAAAGCGCTAGAATCAGAGCATGTATCAGCGGGCCCTGGCGAATCCAAGTCCTGCCGCCGCAATCATCTCCATCGACCGCAACCCGCCCTCATGCGTCGAGGCGCCCAGTTCGAAAATACAGGCCAAGGCGCGGCCTATGGGGACGCTCGAACCAAACCGGGGCGGGACGTTTTCAGACTTGCCATTTCGTGCATATGGAGAAACGACATGAGACAAACAGGTAAAGGGAAAAGTGGCGAAAGAAATCAAACGAAAAAAGACGCCTCCGCGCGGCGCATATCGCGGATGATTCTGTCGGCGGTTTTAATCGCGGCGGATACTTTTACAGTCTTCGGGGATAGTTTTCCTAGAACTGGGCCTAAGGACTTCGTGCCGAATGACCAGAGGAGCGTTGGCGGTATCTACTACCAAAACAACATGGCCCTGATCTACCAGTATCGGATCGACTTCTTTCACAATGTCGGACCATCCGAAGCGAAGAAAATAGGGCAAGAAACGGGAAGAAGAAAACCCAGCCCCGTGAAACCGTTTAAAAGCATGACCTTCCAACAGCGCCTTAATTGGGATTACCCCTCGAGGTCCGTGCTGGCTACCGAGGTGCGCACGGATCCCGTGCCAGCAGTCGCGGTGTGCACGGACCCGACAATTCCATACAGTTCCAATGACCCAGAAGAATCGGCTATAGTCGGCAGGGGGGGCATTATTGCGCACAATCCCAAGGGCGAGTTCCACGATTTTTGCGGGGTGATTGATGCGGACGGGACCATCGCCGCTCAAGTGCCGTGGAAGCTTCCCATCTATGAGCCCCTGGGAATTTCATCCGACGGCAAGGAAGCCCTTTTTGGGGCGGGGCATATGGGTATGGCCGGCAAAGACGCCGATTATCCGGAACTCCTTTGCCAATACTTCATCCATTGGACTTACCCGAATAAAATAGAAAAAATTGATGTGCAAAAATTAAGTAATAAGGAATTCCATGCAATGGAGGATAAATTCGGGTTCGTTGTGGCGCGGGAGCCAGATGTTCATGAGCATGCAATCAAATAAATCTTTTTGCATCTCGCTGATTTTCGCGGTCTTCATGGCCTCACCGGCCATGGGATATCCTTTCCCGCGACCAAAATCACATCCGTTTTCGGCGAGGCTCGGCCTTCCGTAATCCCAGGAACGAAAACTATGCAAGTTCAATGTGCTATTGCAACAGTTTAAAAAAATGAAGACCTGCGCTAGGATCGGCAGGTATAAGGTAGGATAGAACATGGTCGCCTTGAAGAAATCTCTATCCCTGATCGTCGGCAATTTAGCCGCTGTTGTGTTTTTCCAAACCGCGCTAGCCGCCGCCCCCAAGGAAATGGCCGCCACAACAGCCCAAGGCGAAATGGCGCAAAATCCTTATGTCGCCAGAAAAAAAGCGGAACTCCGTTCGGTTGGGATTAAAGCGTTCACGGACCCAAACTATAAACCGGGGATAGTTCGACATATCGTCTTGTTTCGTTATGGCGCCTCCATCACAAGCGAACAGAAAACCGCAGTGCGCCGGAAGTTTTTATCCTTGAAAAAGCGCTGCATCCGAAATGGCGAGCCCTACATTCAGTCGATCGAGGCGGGTTCTCAAATCAGCGGCGAGGGAGTCGGAGGAGGTTTCGAGGATGGATTTTTGGTGACGTTTAAGTCCCAAGGCGACGCCAATTATTACATAGGAACTCCCATCATTACGGATCCTAAATTTTTCGATCCCGCGCACGAGTCGTTCAAAAAATTTGTCGGCCCGCTTCTTCGGCGGCCGGCGAATCCATCAGGGGTTTTAGTTTTCGACATGGCCGACGATGTGTTTCGAAAATCGGGAAAAATCGCTGGACCTCCGCAAGATTCCCGAGGATTCCGATCGGGTCGTTAGTGGAGTGATTCCAACGTTTCTTTATATTTTAATCCATCGCGCGCCGCACCACGGGGCGGGAGTTTTGAAAAAACTCTCGCTTTATGCCACAATAAAAGCGTCGCGCCGGAAATGAGAAAAAGGAGATTCATATGATTAAAGGAATGATTCTGGGAGCTTTAAGTCTGATTGTCGGCGGCGTCATCGTCGCCGCTCTTGTCATTAAATTGGGATACGCTCCGGCCAACGCCGATGCCAAGCCCTCTTGGCTTGAAAAAACCATCGCCAAAACCGCTTTGCGCGCCGTCATTAACCGCCAAGCGCCCAAGACCCCAAACCCGGAAACGCTCAATGATAAAAATTTGATTGAGGGAATTGAGATCTATGCTCAAAACTGCGCGGTCTGCCACGGGGCTTCCGACGGACAACCCTCTCATATCGCTCTCGGTCTTTATCAGAGACCCCCGCAGCTGGCCAAAGATGGCGTTGAAGACGATCCGCCGGGGCATACCTTTTGGAAGGTCTTCCACGGAATTCGCATGACCGGGATGCCCTCTTTCGCCCACACCTTGACTTCGGAACAAATTTGGAAAGTGTCTCTCTTTCTCCAAAACATGAAGTCTTTGACCCCTCAAGCCCAGAAAGCTTGGGCGCGAGTGCGTAGCGAGACCCTCCCCGACGAAGATTAAGGAGCCAGTGTCTTTAGGATTGGAGTAGCCGAAGCGGAATTATTAAGGGCCTTCGCGCAGTAAATCAGGTTGACGAATAAAAGCGCGCGGGTCACCTGTCCGATTCGGTTGTCCGGAGAGGTGATGATTTTTGAAAATTCCCGGGCATTTACAACGTCGATATTTCCTTGATAAGAGACATCGACAACCGAACAGCCTTTCTTAATCCATCGCGGGTCAATTGAAAAATCGGGGTTGGGGACCGCCGTCACTAAAATATCCGCGCGCCGGACGCATTCCTCCAAATCAGTTTTTTGGGTTTTATCGTGGCATTTGACGACCGTCGCGCCCAAATTTTCCAGCATGAGCCCCAGGGGTTTTCCCACCCGCATCGAATTATTGACGATCGAGACAAAAGAGCCCGCGATTGGAACCCCGTGTTCTTGAAGGGTTTTGACGACGGCTTTCGCGGTCGCGGGAACGACGCATTTGGTCATTTGGCCCGCGTCTAAAAATTTTTTGTATTTGATCAGATACCCAAGATTGAGGGAATGAAGACCTTCGACGTCTTTAAGAGGGCTGACTAAATCCATTAAGTCCTCATCCGGCATGGATCCATGAATCGGATAAAAGATGAGAATTCCGGAGATAGATGAATTTAGATTCAGTTTTCCAATCAAAGACCAAAGCTCGCTTTCAGAGGCCGGTTCAAATTTTTTCGCGTTAAATCCCAGCCGGGCGGCGTCTTTGAGAACTAAATCGCGGTATTGAATAGAAGCTTCTTGCGCGCGGGGTTTAAAGAGAACTGTGGCCAGAGTCGGGATTTGAGGCAGGCGAGTCAGTTCCCCTTGGGCCCACCCTTTGAATTTCTCCGCGATTGAGCGGCAATCAAAAGTCTCCGACATTCTTCTATGATATATGATGTGGAGAGTCCGAAGCGAATTAAAAAAGAAAGGTTGGATGTTCTGTTAGTTGAGCGCGGTTTTTTTGAAACCCGGTCAAAAGCCTTGGCCGCCGTGATGGCGGGGCAGGTTCGCGTTGATGACGCGGTAATCACCAAGGCGGGGACCCTGGTTTTAAAATCAGCCTTGATAGAAATTTCTCTTCCCTGTCCCTACGTCTCTCGCGGGGGCTTTAAGCTTGAGGCGGCCCTACAGGCTTTTCATATCGATGTCGCCGGAAAAATTGCCCTGGACGTCGGAGCCTCCACCGGCGGTTTTACCGATTGCCTGCTTCAAAGAGGCGCGAAAAAGGTTTACGCTCTCGATGTCGGACATGGACAGATCGCCCAAAAAATCATGGACGATTTAAGGGTGGTCGTTTACGAGAAAATCAACGCCCGTTTTTTAAATCCCGGGGAATTTTCCCCGCGGCCATCCTTGGCGGTCATTGATGTATCCTTTATTTCATTAACCCAGGTCCTAAAACCCGTTTCCGACTGTTTGGAAGAACCTTCGGAGATCGTCGCCTTGATTAAGCCGCAGTTTGAAGTAGGGCCGAAGCTGGCGCCCAAGGGAATCGTTCGGACGGAAGAGGCGCGTCAGATCGCGATATCAAAAATCCGGAACTTTTTACCCTCGGTGGGTCTTAAAGAATGTGGGATGATCGAATCGCCGATTTCGGGAGCCAAGGGAAATCGGGAATTTCTGATTTATCTTAAAAAAAGCGAAAATAAGGCATGAACCTTTCCGGCAAGGTCGCTTTCGTGACGGGCGCGTCTAAGCGTATTGGACGCGAGATTGCGCTTTTTTTATCCCATCAAGGGATGAAAATCGCTCTTCATTACCACCGCTCGAAAAAAGAAGCCTTGGAGCTGGCGTCTCAAATCAATCGCATTCATCCGGGGCAGGCGAAGGCGATTCAAGCTAATTTAGAGAATCCTCTCCAAATTAAAAAAGCCGTTTGGCTGGCGGGAAATTATTTCAAGAAAATCGACGTTCTGATTAACAACGCTTCTATCTATGAAAAAAATCAATTTGGGAAAACAAGTCTCAAGGATTGGGATCGCCACTTAAACGCCAATTTGCGAGCGCCTTTTTTCCTGGCCCAAGAAATCGTTCCGTGGATGAAAAATGGGGGACAAATAATCAATATCGCCGATTGGGCCGGCATTCGGCCCTATCCCGATTTTATCCCCTATTGCGTTTCTAAGGCCGGGCTCTTGTGTCTTAATACCGTCTTGGCCAAGGCCTTGGCTCCAAAAATCAGGGTCAACGCGATATTGCCGGGGCCGGTTTTGCTTCCGGAAAAGTCATCGCCGAAGTTTAAGCGCTCGGTAATTGAGGCGACTCCTCTCAAAAGAATCGGCTCGCCGCAAGATATAGTTCAAGCCGTCGCTTTTTTAATCAAATCCGGATCTTTCATGACCGGCGCGCAGATTCCGGTTGATGGAGGGAGATTAATCGCATGAATCCGAAACAATATCAAGTCACCCGGGTCATTCATTTCTGTTACGGGCATCGCCTTCTCGAATACGCGGGCAAATGTCGCCATCCCCATGGGCATAATGGCGTTTTAGAAATCACGATTTCATCCTCTGTTTTGGATTCCTTGGGGATGGTGATTGATTTTGACGAGATTAAAAAAAAGATTCAAGCGTGGGTGGATGCGGAACTGGATCATAAGATGATTTTAAACGCAAAAGACCCTTTGGTTCCGGTTCTTCAGAAGATGGGAGATCCAGTGGTGCTTTTCCCTTCCAACCCGACGGCGGAAAACATCGCCAAATATATTTTCGATTACGCGAAAAAACAAGATCTGGACAGATCGGAA
>JAKAQV010000093.1 GCA_021819565.1 bacterium
GATTTTAGCCGGAATTGAAGATCCCTTTCGGGAAGAACGCTTTATCGCCGAGAAAGGCAAGGGCTCTTTTCTCAACGGAAAAGAAATCAGGGTCTCTAGCGTTAAGTCATTGAGAGAATCTCTGTTGATTACCGGTTTTGCCTATGATCGGCACCGCCATTCTCATTTTTATGTCGAGCGCTTGAGAAAGTTTCTTCTCGCTTCGCATGATATTCGGAGAAGCGGCAGCGCCGCCCTTGACCTGGCCTGGATTGCCTGCGGGCGGGCAGATGGTTTTTGGGAGTTTCGCTTAAAACCCTGGGATGTGGCGGCGGGTTGGCTTTTAGTCGAGGAAGCCGGAGGACGAGTGACGGATTTTAGCGGCAGGCGTTGGCCTCATCCGGCGGCTTTCGGGCCTCAAACCCTGGCCAGCAACGGCCGCATTCATTCCGAGATGCTTTCTTTCTTTAAGGGACTTCAATTTCCCAAGGATCTTGCCTCGGGTCTTAGCTAAAGCCCGCGCGCTCTTAAATCGTGAACCTGAATCAGTCCGACCGGGCGGCCTTTGTCTATCACCGGAAGGACGTTAAAAGGGTTGCGCCTATTTTCCATGATGGCAATCGCCTTAAAGACGGGACTCTCGGGAGATATGGAGGTGGGGTGGGAATTCATGATTTTACGGACCGGCAAATCGAGAATATTTTTTTTCTTTTCAAGAGCGACTCTGATATCGTAGTCGGTAATTAAGCCGACAAAACGTCCGCGCGAGTCTCGAACTGAGGCCGCGCCGGCTTGAAGGCGTGTAATTTCAACGAGAGCTCGCCTGAGCGGCCATTTTTCATCAACGACCGGATTGTTTTCGCCCGAACGCATCACGTCTTTGACAAGAAAAAGAAGCCTTTTGCCGATTCTCCCGGCCGGGTGATTCTGGGCAAAACTCTGAGGGCCGAAGTTTCGCGCTTTCATTAAAGCGACCGCTAACGCGTCTCCGACGGCCAAGGCGGCGGTGGTAGAGGCGGTGGGCGCCAAATTCAAGGGGCAGGCTTCTTCGCGGACGGGAGTGATGATGGCGGCTTTTGAGCTTTTCGCGAGAGTCGATGAAGGATTGGCCGTGATGGCGATGATGGAAACGCCAATGGATTTAAGGCGCGGCAAAAGCTCGTTTAACTCTTCTGATTCGCCCGATTTTCCCAGGCAGACGACCAAGTCCTGTTTTTGAATGAATCCAATTCCGCCGTGCTTGGCCTCGGTTGGGTCTAAAAACATGGCCGGGGTTCCGGTGGAGGAAAATGTCGCCGCTATCTTTTGGGCGATTAAGCCGGATTTACCAACCCCCATTAAAATCACCTTGCCTTTGCAGGCAAGCAACAGCGATAAAGCCTTAAAATACTCGGGTCCCACCGATTCCCGCGCTTTGAGAATGGCGTCGGCTTCGATTTTAAGCGTGCGCTCTATTTCTTTTTTTGCCGAGGCTTCCGAGATTTTCCTCACCCGCTCATTCTAGCAATTTAAAAAAGGCCCATTTTTCAGACGGTGACATGAAAATTTAACAGTTTTCCTTTATTCTAGGCTTATGCGAAAAGCCGCCGGGGCGCTTTTATGTCTTGTTTTTGGGATGGCTTTTATCGGAGCCGCTTCCCAGGGAAAAGAGACGCTTGTCAGACAAGACCCTCTCTATCAAGAAGCGCAAAACTTCTATCATCAGGAAAATTATGCCGCCGCCTTGTCGGATTTGATTCCCTTTATCCGGCAGAATCCGCGTTTTCCGGAAGCCTATGTCCTCTTGGGGAATATTCTTCTCTCCCAAGGAGACATGCTCAGATCTCAAGAATCTTTCGATAAGGCCAGGCGTCTTGAAGACGGGGAAAAACCTGGAGTAGGGTCCTTGGAAGAGTTGAGGCCTTTAAACGCCAAAGATTCCGTCGGGGATATGCCAGGGGAGGAAAAGTCGCCCCCGTCGATACTAGATCAAATCAAGAATTATCTTGGACTTCAGGAAAAAAAAGATTTTCTCTATTCCGGGACCATCGAGGCTGTCGAGGTGCACGTGGCTCCGCGCATAATGGCCAGAGTCGCCGAAATATTTCCTCGGGAAGGAGACCACGTTGAAAAGGGGCAGTTGATCGCGACCTTGTCTTGCGGAGACATCCAAACGGAATTTGATCTGGCCCAAAAAAATTATAACCGTGGACAAATTTTGTTCGAGCAGGGCTCGGCCACTCAAGAAGATATGGACGCGCTTAAAGCCCGCTACCAAGAAGCCGAAATCCATCTCAATTGGTGCAAGATTTCTTCTCCTATTAGCGGGACCGTCCTCTATCGCCCATTGGAACCGGGGGACATGGCCGCGCCTCAAACGGTTCTTCTTTCTCTAGCCGATCTGGGCTCGGTTTACGCTTATGTTTATGTTCCTCAGCCGATGCTGGCGCATCTTTCTATCGGTGAAGAGGCCATTGGATATTTGCCGGAAATGAATATGAAGGCTTTCCCAGGGCATATCGAGTTCATCCGCCCCGAGGCGGAATTTACGCCTAAAAATGTCCAAACCCAAAAGGAGAGAACGCGCTTGGTTTACGGGGTCAAGGTCGCCTTTGACAATCCAGATAAAGTACTAAAACCCGGTATGCCTATCGAGGTGCGTCTTGGACCCTAATACAGAAGGCGTTTCAATTGAGATTCGAGAAATTAATAAGCGCCTGGGACCCAATCACGCGCTGAGAGGCGCTAGCTGCGTTTTATCTTCCTCCACTCTTCACGGCTTGATTGGCCCCGATGGCGCCGGAAAAACAACCCTGATGCGAATCTTAGTGGGACTTTTAAAACCCAATCAGGGAGAAGTAGTTTTTAAGCGCGCGGGCGTTCAGGTTCCATTTAAAGAGGTTCGACCCCATATCGCGTATATGCCGCAGGCCCAGAGCCTCTATTCGGATCTTTCGGTTTCCGAACACCTGGATTTTTTTCGCGTTCTCTATGACATTCCGCGCGCGTATTATCAGGAGCGCAGGCGGGAATTGCTTAAAGCGACCGACATGGAAAATTTCGCCTCTCGTCCGGCCGGAAAACTCTCGGGGGGAATGTATAAAAAATTGGGGCTCATGTGCGCGCTTTTGCCGTCCCCGGAAATATTATTGTTGGATGAGCCAACCACGGGAGTCGATCCCATTAGCCGAAGAGAATTCTGGAATTTGCTCTACCGTCTTCTCGCCCATAGTCCGATTCTGATTTTGGCCAGCACTTCTTACATGGATGAGGCCGAAAGATGCGGGCAGGTGCACTTGATGGAAAATGGCAGAATTCTCGCTTCGGGAGAGCCGCGCTCGGTTTTAGCTTCTGAAAAAGTGGACAACTTTGAAGCCCTCTTTCTTAAACGGGCGGCGGTATGAACGAATACGCGGCGCAAGTCAAAAACCTGGTGGTGCGTTTTGGAAATTTCACCGCGGTAGACGACATTTCTTTTTCGGTCAAGCGGGGGGAAATCTTTGGTTTTCTGGGCGCGAACGGAGCGGGAAAGACGACGACGATTCGGGTTCTTTGCGGACTGATTCGCCCGAGTTCCGGAGAAATTTACGTTTCAGGTCATGATCCGCGCAATGATATGGATGCCATTAAAGCCCGCGTGGGATATATGTCCCAGAAATTTACTCTCTATAATGATTTGAGCGTAGATGAAAATATTTATTTTTCCGGAAGCCTTAGGAAGATGACTCGCGCTAAGATCGCTTCCCGGGCCAAAGAGCTTTTTAAATACATTGAGTTTGACGCTTCCCCCAAAACCTTGGTCCGAAATCTTTCCGGCGGGGTCAAGCAGCGTTTGGCGCTAGCGATTTCAATGCTTCATGAGCCGGAAATTTTGTTTTTGGATGAGCCCACCGCCGGGGTTTCTCCGGCGGCGCGAGTCAAGTTTTGGGATCTCATTCGCAAGGTTTCTTCCGAGGGAAAGACCGTTTTTATCACGACTCACTATATGGATGAGGCGGAGCATTGCGGGCGCATTAGCCTGATGCGTTCCGGGAAAATCGTCGCTTTGGACTCTTCCGAACGGCTTAAAGAGGCCGCGTTTCCGCATTCTCTTTATGAGGCGGATGTCGGGAATAATCCGGCTTTAGAAAAATCTTTGTCGGAACATCCCGCCGTGTTTAATTTAACTCCTCACGGACTGCGTTGGCATTTTGAGCTTAAGCCCGGAACGCAAGCCGATCGTTTTTCTCAAGAGACGCGCATTGAAACAAAAAAAATTCGCCCGTCGTTGGAAGATGTCTTCATTAAAATGGTGGAGGCGAAGCTGTGATGGGCTTTAGTTTTTCTCGCGCCTGGTCGATTGCGAGAAAAGAATTTAGCCATCTGGCGCGCGACCCCTACATTCTTTCCTTGGCGTTGGGGCTTCCGGTCGCGTTTTTGATTTTTTTTGGTTTTACGATCAACTTCGACATTCGGGATGTTCATATTGGAATTGTCGATGGGGATAATACTCCGGTATCGAGAAAACTCATCGAGGTTTTTCATGGGTCAGATTATTTCCATCCGGAGAAATTGGCGTTGACCGCTCACCCGTTAAAACGCCTTGATGAAGAAAAAGACAGGGCGATTCTAATCATCAATCCTCGTTTCGGCCGGCGAATCGAGGGGGGAAAGTCTTCTCAAGCCCAGATCGTTTTAGACGGAGCCGACAATCTGATTTCAAGCATCGTTTCCGGATATATTTCAGGAATTCAGTCGGCCGCTAATCAGAGAATCGGCGCCCATTGGGGGGATTGGAAATGGCCTATTCGACTAAAAACCCGCTACCTTTTTAACCCGGAACTGAATAACTATTGGTTTTTCGTGCCGGGACTAATTGCCGTCATCAATGGATTGGTCGCAACGCTTCTGACCGCGATGACGGTGGCCAAAGAGTGGGAAAATGGCTCGATGGAACTGTTATTGTCGACCCCTCTTCGCCCTTCCGAAATTATTTTCGGGAAAATAGCGCCCTATGCTATTTTGGGAATGATTGAAGTCTGGTTCGTTTTTATTTTGGCCCGGATTGTCTTTCATGTTCCAATGCGCGGAAGTTATGGAGCTTTGTTTGTCTCTTCCGCGCTGTTTTTGGCGGGAATGTTGGCGCAGGGGCTTCTCATTTCGGTCGTGACCCGGCAACAACAGCTGGCGGTCCAGACGGCGATGAATGCCGGGCTTTTGCCCGCCCTTTTAATGTCGGGCTTTATTTTTCCCGTTGAAAACATGACTCCCTTTTTCCGCCGTTTAACCGAACTCTTTGCCGTTCGCTGGTTCATGCAAATATTGCGCCCGGTGTTTCTCAAGGGCGCTGGCTTTAAAGACCTTAAAACCGAGTTTTTCGCCCTTTTTTTTCTCACCTTGATTACGGTCGCCATTTCCATTAAAAGTTTTAAAAAGGACGTCGAGCCGTGAATAAGGCGATTTGGGGATTTTTAAGGAAAGAGTTTTCCCAGAATTTGCGCGATCCTAGGATGCTTATTTTTATGATTCCCTTGCCGGCGATTCAGCTCATCACCTTTGGAGTGATTATCCGCACCGAAACGCGCAATATTCGCCTGGCCGTTTCCGGAACGCCGGATAAAGTTTTAGAAGAGGTGGTTAACCGGGCGGACTCTTCCAGTTGGTTTGTGCCGGCGAAAGTTCGCGGGGTTGATCCTTATCAATGGGTTAAATCAGGGGAAGCCGAGGCCGTTTTAATCTCTCCGCCCGAAGGCCTTGAAAAATCGATGGCGGAAAAAAACGGAAGGCTTCAGGTCTTAATCGACGCCTCTAATGGCGCTCGCGCGAGAAACATAGAGGCCTATCTTAGTTCGATTGTCGCGGAAGTGTCGCATGTTCCACCGCCTCTTTTTAAATTTTCCGTCAAAACCTTGTATAACCCAGAACTCAAAACGCCGTATTTCATGGTTCCCTCCATCATCGGCATGATTTTGTGTTTGGTGGCGGTGCCATTAAGTAGCATGTCTTTCGCGCGCGAGACCGATTTTGGAACGATGGAAATGCTTTTAATGGCTCCCGTCAAAAAAAGGGAAATTATTCTGGGGAAAACGATTCCATTTGTCGTGATCACCATGGTCATTTTCTTGTTATGCGTTGCGGGAGGCGTTTTCGGATTTGGGGTTCCCGAACGAGGGCCTTTGTGGATGTTGCTTTTGGGAGGGCTTGTTTTTATCGCGACCATGGTTGAGGTCGGATTCTGGGTTTTTACCTTGGCTCCGACCCAGCAAGGAACGATGGTCATTGGGTTTATCATCCTTTTTCTCCAAATGCAGCTTTCTGGAATTGGATTTCCTCTGGATAATATCCCCAAGGTCATCGCTTGGATTAGCTATCTCAATCCCTTGCGCTATTTCATTACGATGCTTATCAATATCATGCTTAAAGGCGGAAATCCTCATGTATTTTGGGAGAATTTGTCGAAGATCGGACTTATCGGTTTGAGCGTGACGGCCATGGCGGTCCGGCGCTTGTCGCGCACCTTGAACTAGGGTTCCTATTCTCCTTGACAGTCGGGGGTAAAATCGGCGATGATGAGAGAATGCCTGATATCTTCCCATTTAAAGGACTTTATTTTAACCCCAAGCGGGTTTCTTTAAGCGGAGTCTTGTGCCCGCCCTATGACGCCATTGGCGAAAAAGATGCAAAGGTTTTGCGCGCCAAGAAGTTTAATTCCATTCATCTTGACCTTTCAGCGGGAGTTAAAAAAGACGGATACCGGCAAGCGGCTCAACTCTGGGAATCCTGGCGAGAGGATGGTACCATCGTCAGGGATGACACTTCCGCGATTTATATTTTGGAAGAGAATTTTTCCTACGGGGAAAAAAACTTCCGCCGCTTGGGGTTTCTCGCTTTGGTGAGCTTAAGCCCCAGGAATTTGGCGCGGATTATTCCCCATGAAAAAACTCTCCCCATTCCGCGCGCTGATCGCTTAAAAGTTCTTCAAATGGTCAAGGCCAATTTAAGCCCTATTTTTACCGTTTATCCCGATCCAAAAGGAAAAACGGAAAATTTGATTCGGCAATTGCTCAAGGGCAGGGAATTCGAGCGGGGCCGCTTGCCCGTTTTTCCTCATACCGATTGCCGTCTGTGGCGGATAGACGACTTAGCTCAGATTGCCTTAATTCAGCGGACGCTAAAAAACTTGCCTCTTTTCGTCGCCGATGGCCACCATCGGCTCGGCGCGGCTTGCGATTATTTTAAGCAAAATGGAAATCCCGAAGCGGGCAAAATCCTCGCTTATTTTTGCGCGGAAGATGATCCTGGTCTTTTGGTTTTGCCGACTCACCGCGTTTTGCCAAAAAAAATTTTAGATAAAGCGCGGGCTTTGTGCCATTTAAGGTCAATTCCGAGTCTTTCCGTCCTTCAAAATTCGCTCAAAAGAAAAACCGATCCATATGCCTTTGGAATTTATGAGTTGGGGAAGTATTTTTTAGCTTTTCCTAAGGACAAGAGCGGTTGTCAAAGCCTTCTCACTCTTGAGTGGCTGAACTATCACCTGTTGTCTCGAATTTCTCCGCAGGATATTCATTATAGCTCGGATGCCCGCGCGGCTAAAAAAATGGCGGATGGACTTAAGGGCGCGGCTATTTTAGTTCCATCTTTTTCCGTCTCCGACATTCGCCGGGCGGCTCAGATCTTGGGCCTTTTGCCTCCAAAGTCGACTTATTTTTATCCTAAAGTTTCAAGCGGCTTTGTGTTCCATGCCTTTGAAAATTAGATTATTAGTAGAATAGGACCATGGGATTTCTTCTTTTTTTATTTCTTTCCTTGCCGGCGTCG
>JAKAQV010000094.1 GCA_021819565.1 bacterium
CGCCTTGGCTTTTTTGCTTTTGACGCCCCGGGTTGAGGCCGCAATTGAGTTGTCTTTGGAGTCCAATCGGGTTGAGCGCGGAAATATCGGATATGTGGACATGGAAAAACTCTTTGAAGAATTTCCCGAAACCATCGCCGCCAAGAAAAAATTTAAAAAAGACCTTCAAAAAGCCGAGGACAAAATCAACCTTGAAAAAATAGGAATTTTGCATTTAAGGCAAGACCTTTCTGAATTGCGAATGGAAAGGCGTTATGAACAGAAGAATCAATCAAAATCCTTTTCCCAGAAAGCGGTTCTTGTTTCCTCTTCCGTTGTCACTTCTTCTTCGCCGGCGGCCGTGGCTTTAAGTTCCGCCGCAGTTTCGCCCAAGATTCAGGGCTCTTCGCAAACCTATGTTTCCTCTCGGACCGTTCAAGGAACTCCTATCGCTTCCGTTGCTGCCTCTTCGGCAGTCGCGGTGTCCTCATCGGTCGCTGTTTCAACCTCCGCGCCCAAAAATCAAAGCGCGCCTATAGATCGCAGTTTGATATCGGCTCTTCCCGGTTTTGGTCGGTCGCCAGCGGAGGAAAAGTCTTCGCATTCAATGTATTTGTCTTCCGCTCCCCATGTTTCCTCTATGAGTTCTGTCGCCTCTCCGCCGTCCGTGAGCTCTCCCTCGTTGCCGGTCAACCCCGTCTTTGACATTTCTTCAACTCATCAAAAGCCCATTCCGCCTTCCCAAATGAGCATCCAGCAGCTGGATGCCAAGATTAACAAAGAGAAACAAGAAATCGCTCAGGATCAGGCGAACTTAAAGCAGGATGAATCCTCCATAGAAAAAAATCTTCTGAATCTGGAAAATCGGGAAACCCAGGGGCTTCTGGGAAAGATTTATAAAGTCATCCGGGAAGTGGCTACGGAATCGGGCGTTAGCGTGGTCGTTGATAAAAGCCAAATTCTTTACGGACACAATGCCGTCGATTTGACGGATAAGGTCTTAAAGAGGCTTAAGGTATTAAAAGAATCAGGAGGTTTTCAGTGAGCGAGAATTCTCTATATTTGGGGAAAAAGGCCGCCGAAATAGCGGCTCTGGTGCGTGGGAAATTGGAGGGAGACGGCGATTTGATGATCGCGGGGCTTGATTCTCTGGAAAATGCCGGGCCGTTGGATCTTTCTTTTTTGGGAAATCCCAAGTATGCCGAGGCCGCGAGAAATTCTCGCGCCGGGTGTTTGCTTTTGCCGAAAGGATCTGAAAATATCTCTTACCAAGCTCCGAGCCGAATTTATGTCGAAGATCCGCAATACGCGTTTTCGCAGCTGTTGGTGGAGATTGAATCGCGGTTTCCGAAATCTCCGCCCTTGGTCGATGAAAGAGCCGTCATCCATTATGAGGCGCGGTTGGGACCGGAGGTTTCAGTTTCCCCGTTTGTGGTCGTCGAAAGAAAGGCGGTTGTTGGCGAGCGCACGGTCATCGGCCCTCACTGTTTTATCGGCGCCGGGGCTCGGATAGGACATAGTTGCCGCATCTATCCCAATGTGGTCATCCGTGAAAATTGCGTCATCGGCGACCGCGCGATTATTCATTCCGGGACCGTGGTTGGTTCCGACGGTTTTGGATTTTCAACGGATAAGAAAACCGGTCAGCATCGAAAAATTCCGCAGTTGGGAAATGTCGTCATTGGAGATGATGTCGAAATTGGCGCCAACGTCGCTATCGATCGAGCGACCATCGGCTCGACCGTGATCGGAGATGGAACTAAAATCGACAACTTAGTTCAAATCGCCCATAACGTCAGGATCGGGAAAAGGTGTCTGATCGTCGGCCAGGTGGGAATCGCGGGTTCGACTCAATTGGGGGACCAGGTGATTTTGGCGGGCCAGGTGGGAATTGTCGGTCACCTTAAAATCGGAGATGGAGCCACAGTGATGGCTCAGAGCGGAGTGATGAATGACGTTGAAAAGGGGCAAATTCTCTTTGGGTCTCCGGCTAAGCCGAGAAAAGAAGCGATGAAGCTTTTGGCTCTCTATGGAAGGCTTCCGGAGCTTTTTGAATCCATCAAGAAATTAGCGGGACGCGAATTAATTGAGTGAGATAGTATCTCGCTATCTCCCTGGAGATTTTTATGGAAACAATGCAGGCGACGATTAAAAAAGAAATCAGTCTTGAGGGCATCGGCCTTCATACCGGAAGCCCGTCGAAACTGACTTTCCGTCCGGCTCCGGCGAACACCGGCATCCGGTTTTTCAGGACCGATTTGCCGGGGCACCCGATGGTTCCGGCGCGCTTGGATTTTGTCGTTACGACCGTTCGTGGAACCAATCTGGGACTTGGGGAAGCGAAAATACACACTGTCGAGCATGTCCTTTCCGCCTGTACCGGCGCGGGTATTGATAATATCGATGTCTGGGTTTCCGCCCCCGAGCCCCCGATTATGGACGGTTCGGCTCTTCCGTTTGTGAAGGCGATTTTGACGGCCGGAATTGAACATTACCCCGACGCTCCCAAGCGCTGGCTTCATTTGCCGGGGGAAGTCCTTTATCAGGACGGGAAAGCGAAGTACCGGGCTATTCCTTCAGATAATTTTGAGATTCGAGCGACTTTAATTCACGAGCACCCCTTGATGCCGGAGATGAGCTTGACTCTTGAATTGAACCGCGAGATCTATCTTCGAGAAATCGCTCCGGCCCGCACTTTTTGTTTTGAACACGAGGTTGAGTTTCTCAAGTCGCAGGGATTGGCCCAGGGCGGATCTCTTGATAACGCGATTGTCATCGGCAAAGACCGCTATCATACCAATGAGGGCGGTTTGCGCTTTCCAGACGAGTTTGTTCGCCATAAAATGCTAGACTTAATAGGGGATCTAACCTTGATCGGTCGCCCGCTTTTCAAGATGCGGGTCGAGGCTGAATATCTGGGCCACGCCCACAACGTCGCTTTCGCCAAACTTCTGAGGGAAGCGGCGGTCAAAATGAGAGGCAAAAAATCCCTGGAGGCGCATTAATGGAAAACGTTCTTGCTTCGCAGCCGGTAATCAGGGTCGTTGATATCAAGGGAATCAAAAAGGCGATTCCCCACCGCTATCCCTTTCTTTTAGTCGATCGGGTTGAGGTTATCGAAGAAGATAAGCGCGCGGTGGGCACCAAGATGGTGACGATCAATGAACCCTTTTTTCAAGGTCATTTTCCCGATCATCCAATCATGCCCGGCGTTTTAATCATGGAAGCCTTGGCCCAGGCCGCTTGCGTGATGCTTTTGTCTAAGGGAGGCTATGAAAATAAAATAGCCTACTTCATGGGGATTGAAGAGGCAAAATTTAGAAATCCCGTTTTCCCCGGGACCGAGCTTAAGCTTCATATTGAAGTTCTTAGGCTTGGCCGGGCCGGTAAATTTAAGGGAGAAGCTAAAATTGGAGACAAGGTCGCCGCCGAAGGCGTGATGACTTTTGCGGTCGTCGATAAAGAGGTGGCATAATGTCTATTCATTCAACCGCCGTCATTGATCCCAATGCGCAAATAGATTCTAGCGCCGATATCGGCCCGTACGCGGTCATCGGTCCTCACACCAAGATTGGAGCCGGCTGCATTGTTGGCTCTCATGCCGTCATCGAAAGAACCCAGATGGGCAAGAATAACCGAATTTTCCCCGGCGCCTATGTCGGCGGGGCGCCCCAAGACCTTAAATTTTCGGGCGAAGAAACCCTTCTGATCATGGGGGATTCCAATACGGTTCGGGAATGCGTCACCTTAAACCGCGGGACCCATGCCACCGGAAAAACCGTGATTGGATCTAATTGTCTCTTCATGGCTTATTCCCATGTCGCTCATGATTGCGTGATCGGAAATCACGTGATTTTCGCCAATTCGGTCGCGATGGCGGGCCATATCGAGGTGGGAGATTTTACCGTGGTCGGCGGGCTTGCGGCCGCCCATCAACATACCAGAATTGGCCGTTTGTGCATGATTGGGGGGGGCGCGATGATCCCCAAGGACGTTCCGCCTTTTTGCATGGTCCAGGGAGACCGGGCGACGCTCAAGGGCCTTAATCTTTTAGGGCTTCGCCGCGCCGGGGTTTCTCCCTCGGCGGTCAAAATGATTAAAGAGGGTTACCGCGTTCTCTTTATGTCCGGCATGCCCTTGGAAGAGGCGCTTTCCCAGGCGGAGTCGATTCGTTGCGCGGAAGTGCGCGAGATGATCTCTTTTATCCGCTCTTCCAAACGCGGAGTGATTCGACCCGCTCCCCGCGGGGCTCAGCAGGAAGAGGAAGTTGCCGTTTAAAATTAAAAGAAGGGTGTCATGCCTTCGGTCTTAAAACGCGCCGTTTGCATCCACGGCCATTTCTATCAGCCTCCTCGAGAAAGCCCTTGGACCGGCCGCATTGAACGCCAAGAATCCGCCGGAGATTATCACGATTGGAATGAGAGAATAGCCGCCGAATGTTATGCCCCCAATATCGAAGCTCGGATTATGGGGCCCAATGGACAAGTTCTAAAGCGCCTTAACAATTACGGCCTCATCAGTTTTAATTTTGGTCCCACCTTGATGATGTGGCTTGAAAAAGAAAACCCGGCGGCCTACGCCAAAATTATCGCCGCCGATCGTGAAAGCTCGCGGCGTCTTAATGGACATGGAAACGCCATCGCCCAAGCCTTTGTCCATCTGATTTTGCCGTTGGCCGACCCTCGCGACCAGAGAACGGTTCTCTATTGGGGAATTGCGGATTTTAAACGACGTTTTGGCCGGGAACCGGAAGCCTTGTGGCTGCCGGAAACCGCTTGCGACGATCAGGTCTTAAGCCTTTTGATTGATTTCAAAATGAAATATCTCATTTTGTCTCCCAGCCAAGCCGAGCGGGTCCGGCCGCTTAAAAACCAAGGGCCCTGGTGGAATGTCTCGGACGGTTCTATTGATCCCAAGAAACCCTATCGCTGGTTTGATCCCAAGAGCGCGCGAAAACACTTTATCGACATCTTCTTTTATGACGGGCCTATTTCGGCTGCGATTTCTTTTGAGAAATTGATGTCTGATGCGAAGGTTTGCGCGGACAGGATTGTTCAAGCTTTTGGCGGGGATGCGGAAGACGGCCTTGTTTCGATGGCGACCGACGGTGAGATATACGGACATCATCATAAATTCGCGGAGATGGGTTTAGCCTACCTCTTGAGCGAAGAATTGCCGAAAAGAAAAATTGAAGTCGTCAATTATGGATATTTTCTGTCCAAGAATCCGCCCTTGTGGGAAGTTCAAATTAAATCCGGACCGCAAGGCTTGGGAACTTCCTGGAGTTGCTCGCATGGCGTGGGGCGTTGGTTTCTCGATTGCGGCTGCGGCTCGGAGGGAAAAAGCCAAAGATGGAGAACGCCCTTAAGGCAGGCCTTAAACACTCTTAAATCCCGCCTTGACGAGGTGACCATTGACAAAGGGCAGGGACTATTCAAAGATGTTTGGTTAGCCCGCAATGATTATGGAGAAATACTGAGCGCTCAAGTCTCTCAGTTGCCGGATTCATTTATCCATCGCCATTTATTGAAAAAATCTGCTTTGGATGTGAAGCGGGCTTTCCAGCTCATGGAAATGCAGAAATTTTCCCTCTATATGTTCACCAGTTGTGGATGGTTTTTTTCCGATATCGCGGGGCTTGAGGCGGTTCAAAATCTTAAATACGCCCGACGGGCGATAGAGCTGGCTGAGGAAATCTCAGGCCAAAACCTTGAGCCGGAGTTTTTAGAAATACTGGCCCAAGCTCCGGGCAATGACCCCAAATTCCCTGACGGGTTTGCGGTCTATGAGGATTTAGCCTCCCGGGGGTAAGGTCGACTGGTTAGCCATGGACTGCGGCTCGCATTGTCCGCCTTGTCCGGGAACGGGAACATATCCTTGAGGACAATTAGTCGCCGGATATCCGCACCCGGCCGATTGACCGGCGCCGGGGCCGCCCGAGGCTCCCATGGCTCCGCCACCCATTCCTCCGCTTCCGCAGCCAAAGACTCCCGAGAGAACCATTCCAACCGTTGCGGTGATTACGGCGTAAGAAATTCGTTTGACCATAAAATCCTCCCAACCCTAGTGTAAGCCCCGGAATGCCGTTTGTCAAGAACAGGGCGGGTTTTTTACCAATTTTTTACGAATGGGGGCCTGTCCCTATTTTCTTTAAATCCCTTTAAATTTGCGCGAGGAGGGATTTGAACCCTCAAGGCCTTGCGGCCACACGGTCCTGAGCCGTGCGCGTCTGCCAGTTCCGCCACCCGCGCGTGAGTCTATTTTACAAAATGATTCTAATTATCGAGGCGGAAAATCATTTGTTGGGCGATTTTAACGGCGATAGGCCCCTGTGCGTTTCGGGCGGGAGAAAATTTCATCAGCCGCGCCACTTGTTTGGCCGCTTCGTTAAAATCGGCGGCGGCGGGTTTAAGAATATCGACCCCGGTGACCTGTCCGTCAATTCCGATATGGATGGCGACTAAAACGCTCGCTTCTTGGCCTTTTTCTCTTTCCGCTTTTGGGTAGAACCTCTCAAGATTTTTAAGCACCTCGTTTAGATTTAAAAGTTTTGGCGGAATAATTCCTGCGGGAGAACCGCCGTTGCCGGTTCCCGTGGGAGAGCCGTAATTAGCGCCCTTTCCGGAGCCCCCAGCGAGCGGAGAGGTCCCGGTTCCCGTTTTGGTTCCTCCCGGGGTGCTTGGTTTTTGGGGCGGAAGGGGAATGGTCTTTTGAGTATTTTTAGTGGGAAGAGTCCAAGTCTTGGGAGTAGGCGGCGGCGTTTTCGGCGGCGGGGTTTTAGGCGCCACTTGAGCTGGAAGCGGGGAGGCTTTGATGACCTGTCGTTTAGGGGCGCCTAGTTTTTTAGGGCCGGTTCCAATAACGGGATTAGTCAAATCGACTTCGATGGGAGAATTTGAATTTTTTTTGAAATGGAAGTTAAGGCTTAAAGCGAGCAGCAGGGCGTGAAGGGCCGCGGACAATAATAGGCATTGCGGCCAGCTGAGCGTCGGAATTTTTTTAGGGGGGGCCTGGGGCTTAAGTTTTTGATTCACAGGCTTTTAACTTCAAGCCCTATTTTGTGGATTCCAGAACCGCGAATGAGATCTAAAAGAGACACGATTTTTCCGTAGGCGACTGTTTTGTCGGCCGCGAGAGTGACGCGGGTATCTGGATTTAACTCCACCATCTGGGTGAGGGTTTGAACGAGTTGGGCGGAAGTAACGGGTTTTCCGGAAAAATAAATTTGGGTTTTTGAATCCATCGAGATTTCAAGGGCCTTGGTGGCCGTGTGAGAATGGTGCGCGGCCTTGGGGACATCGATTTTAATAGTTCGATGGGCGATCATGGGGGCGGTGACCATGAAGATAATCAGCAAAACCAAGACCACGTCCACCAGCGGAGTGATATTGATTCCGGTCATGGGGCCGGAGGTTTTTCCGGGAACTTGCATGTCCTTATTCGGAACGCGATCGGATCGAAACGATTAACGACTCGGTTCCGGAGAGAATTTTCTGAACCTTGTCTTGAAAATAGTTATAGCTGATGACGCAGGGAATGGCGACAAACAGCCCGATAGCGGTGGTGACCAGGGCTTCGGAGAGGCCTTTCATGACGACTTCGGGTCCGGCCCCGCTTTGAGATAAATCATGAAAGGCTTTGATGACGCCTAAGACCGTTCCCAAAAGCCCGATAAAGGGGGCGTTCGATCCCAGAGAGATCGGAA
>JAKAQV010000095.1 GCA_021819565.1 bacterium
GCTCGGCTTTGGCTTCGGTTGCTTCAAAAAGACCGTTGGGGGTTACGGTTCACTTGCGGGGCCAAATCTTGCCGCTTGAGGAAATCCTCGGAGGCTTTGCCTTTGGACTAGCGCTGTCTGTGATTGTCATTTTTTTGCTTCTTTCCGCCAATTTTCAGTCGGTGACCTTGACTCTCGCTATTTTATCGACCGTGCCCGCGGTTCTCTGCGGGGTCGTGGCCGCTCTTCTTTTGACTCATACCACGGTCAATATTCAGTCGTTTATGGGCGCGATCATGGCGATTGGAGTGGCCATTGCCAACGCCGTGTTGCTCGCCGATTTCGCCGACAGATACCGAAGGCAAGGTCTGGGAGCGGTGGGCGGCGCCTTGGAAGGAGCCTCAACCCGTCTTCGTCCAATTTTGATGACGGCTTTGGCGATGATCGCCGGAATGATTCCGATGGCTTCGGGGCTGAGCGAAGGCGGAAAACAGACCGCGCCCTTGGGATTGGCCTTAATCGGCGGCATGACACTAGCCACAATGGCGACCTTGCTGATTTTGCCGTTGGCGATCGCGGCTCTTCAAGATAAAGCGTCTCTCTATCCGCCGTCGTTGCACCCGGACGATCCGCATAGTTCGCATTTTGATCCAGTTGTTAATCCCGCGCATAATTCCCACTCGGGTTCTGCGGTCAAATCATAACTACTCACGTCACTTTGGCAATCCGTAAGCCGGAGTCCAGACTCTCAGAAAGCCTACCACTGGATTCCGGCGTTCGCCGGAATGACGAACCTGAACAGTTACGTCAAATCAACTCCTTCTCTTCCATCAATTTGACTCAACCTTTTATATTTTGTCCAATATTTGACAGTATGATATTGGTCATAAAGAAGCGATTAGCGGTTTGGAGGCGCCTTTTGCCGCTTTTGCTCGCTTTTGAATTCGCGATTGCTCCTGTTATTTTCGGAAGCCGCGGCTTTGATCTTCCGCATTTAAAAGGTTCGGAGCAATCCATTATTTCCGCTTCAAGGGCGGATGGTTTTGTCTATTTCGCGTTTTTAGCGCACCATAAACGCGGCAACAGCCGGACCTCTGTTCACCGGAGTTTATTTGCGGATATGTCTTTGATCCATGAAAGGCGCGGCTTACTCACGGTTTTCCTACCCTCCCAAGACTTTTTGTTGATTCGTTCGATACATTCTAGGCGTCTGTATCGCCCTCCAGCAATTGCCTAATTTCAAAGGGGGTTGTTCTCCCCTTGCTTGTCGATTTCTTTATAATATGTCGTTATGATTCAAGGAGTTTTTAGAGGAAAATATGAAAGGTCCTAAAATAGAAATTGTCCCAGCGGTTCGCGGCGCGATGCGCCGTCCGATTACGGTCGTCGTTTTAGTTCTTGCGCTTATCTTGGGCGCTTTTTGGTCGATAAAGCAGATGCCGCGCGATATTCTGCCTAATCTTAATCTTCCCGTCATCTATGTCGCCCAGCCATATGGCGGCATGACGCCGGAACAGATGGAAGGTTATTTGACCTACTATTACGAGTATCATTTCCTTTATACAACTGGCATTAAATCTATTGAATCTAAAAATATTCAAGGCACCGCTCTAATTAAACTCACTTTCCACAATGGGACAAATATGGCCGGAGCCATGGCTGAAGTGGTCGACTATGCCGACCGCGCCAGAGCCTTCATGCCGCCGGGCACCGTTCCTCCCTTTATTCTGCGCTTTGACGCAGGGAGTCTCCCCATCGGTGACCTTGTGTTTACAAGTAAGACGCGCTCTTTAGGATCCATCGAAGATTTGGCCTTAAACCGCGTGCGCCCTTTGTTTGCCACCTTGCCTGGCGTTTCTTCTCCGCCGCCTTTTGGCGCCTCTCAGAGAACGATCGTCATTCGGATGAACGAAGACGCGATGAGAAAATACAACGTGTCTCCGGGTGACGTCGCCAAGGCCGTAACCCAAGGCAACGTCGTCATTCCCGCTGGAAATATTTATTTAGGCGATACTTATCCGATTGTCCCTTTAAATTCGGTTGTCAATAATATCCAGCAATTGGGCAATATTCCGATTAGGCTTGGAACCACCCCGACTGTTTTCGTTAAAGACGTAGCTAAAATCGAAGATGGAACCGATATTACGGTTGGATACGCCCTCATCAACGGACGCCGCTCGATTTATATTCCGGTGACCAAGCGTCCGGATGCCTCGACCTTGGCTGTCGCCGCCTTGGTTAAGAAAAATCTCCCCAACTTTCAGGATGTGTTGCCCAATGATGTCAAGGTCAGTTATGCCTTTGACCAGACCGGCTATGTCAAGCGCGCGATCGGCTCTCTTGTTTTTGAAGGGGCGATGGGAGCCTTGCTGACGAGCTTAATGGTTTTACTCTTCTTACGCGATCTGAAGAGCGCTTTTATCGTAACCTTGAACATTCCGCTGGCTTTGGGTTTTGCGGTGGTCGTTTTATGGCTGACTAAGCAAACGGTCAATATCATGACCTTGGGCGGTCTGGCCTTGGCTGTCGGAGTTCTGGTTGATGAAACAACGGTGACTATCGAGAACATCCACACCCATATGGGAGACGGTAAAAGCGTCGCTCGCGCCGCTCTTGAGGGAACCAGCGAAATCATCATCCCGAAATTCATGGCGATGATCAGCATCTTGGCTGTGTTCATCCCTTCCTTCTTAATGAAGGGCGTGGCCGGAGGGCTTTTTGTTCCCTTGTCGATTGCGGTCGGATTTTCGATGATGGGATCTTATTTGTTGTCCAACACCTTTGTTCCCATTCTTTCGAGTTGGATCTTGACTCACAAAGGGCATCATGAGTTTGGAAGCGAAGGCCTTAAGGGGTTTGCCTTCTTTAGGGAAAAATATCGGCATTTGCTTAAACGCTTGATGCCATTTAGAATTGTGATCTTAATCGGCTATTTTGCCGTCGCCGCGCTTATTTTAGTTTACGCCGGAATGCACTTGGGGCTTGAGATTTTCCCGCAGGTCGACAATGGCGAATTTACAATGATTCTGCGCGCTCCCACTGGCACGACTTTCCAGAAAACCGAGGAATATGCCCGCCAGGCCTTGGACGTTATTAAGCAGGAAGTGGGGCCTCACAATCTCGCGATTTCAGTCGGAATCGTGGGCATGCAGTCTCCCGATTACGCGATCAATAATATTTATTTGTGGTCTTCCGGGCCTCAATACGCGATTTTAGACGTGGGGCTTCGGCACGGCTGTAATATTCCTGTCGTTCCTCTTGAAGAAAAATTGCGTAAAAAGTTCGCGAAGATTTTCCCTCAGATTCAATTCTCATTTGAGGCTAATGACATTATCAGCAAGGTCATGAGTCAAGGCGCGACCAAGCCCATTGAAGTCGCCGCCGCTGGCCCCTATTTTGCCTCGGATCAGAAATACGGACGGGAAATTAAGCAGGTCTTGTCTAAAATTCCGTATTTAAGAGACTTGGAAATTGAGCAACAGTTCAACTATCCGACTATCGACGTCAATATGAGCCGCAAGGAAGCGGGAGCTCGGGGTTTGACCGTCAATCAGGTGGGGCAAACCCTGGCGGATGCGGCGGCCTCTTCTCGTTATACGATTCCCGCCTTTTGGGCTGATTTGAAAAGCGGAATCGCCTATCAGGTTCAGGTCGAGGTGCCGCAAAGGCATATCACTTCAATTAGAGATATCCAGAAGCTGCCCATTCCGGTCAAATACAGCTCCAGCTATGCCGGGGTTATTCCCTTGCATGACTTCGCGACGGTCACGTCGACCGTATCCGTCGGTGAATATGATCGCTATGACATGTTGCGCATGGTCAGCGTCGCCGCCAACATCTATGGAGCGGATTTAGGCAAGGTCTCAAGAGAGGTCAAACGCGCGATGGCCTCAATAGCCAAAGACCGCCCCAAGGGCGTGACCGTTTTCTTGCGCGGACAGATGACTCCTCTTCAGGAAATGATGGACGGTTTCGCTTTCGGATTAGGTCTATCCCTGATCGTCATCTTCTTGGTCCTTTCAGCGAACTTCCAATCAATTAAATTGTCGCTTACGGTTCTCTCAACGGTGCCGGCGGTGTTATCCGGGGTGGCCATTGCTCTTCTTTTAACGCATACGACAATTAATATCGAGTCGTTCATGGGTTCGATTATGTCTATCGGAGTTGCGGTTGCCAACGCCATTTTGTTGGTTGATTTCGCGGAGCGTTTCCGAATGGAAGGAATGGGGGCCGTTCATGGAGCGGTCGACGGCGCCGCTAGTCGTCTGCGTCCGATTCTGATGACCGCTTTGGCCATGATCGCTGGTATGATCCCAATGGCCTTGGGTCTGAGCGAAGGCGGCTCTCAAACCGCGCCTTTAGGAAGAGCCGTCATCGGGGGTCTTAGCGTCGCGACGGTTGCGACCTTGTTTTTGCTTCCAATGGCTTTTGCCGTCATTCAGGGCAAAACGGATCTTAAATCCCCCTCCTTGGATCCAGATGATCCTAAGAGCGCCCAATATGATTTAGGAAAAACAGATTCCACGCATCCTGCGGGAGAGGAGTTGAGCCATGCGCATCACGGATAAACTGAAGCCTTTATCTTATATTTTAGGAATGGGAGCGTCTTTATTCTTTGCCGCTTCCGTTTATGCGGCTAGCCCTAGCTCATCTTTTGCCGGCGCGCCGTCTTCGGCTTTGACTTTGCCGCAGGTGTTGCGAATGGCCGAAGATTATAACCCGGACTTAAAAGCCGCCAAGGCCCAGGAAGTTCAGGCGGAAAAAGAGATCACGATTCAGCAGTCTTTCTATTATCCGACCTTGAACCTTCAAGGCTTGGCGTCCTCGGGTTTCCCGGGTTCCAACCAACATGGATTTATCGGGACAGCAGGACTCGTAGACTCTCCGTTCGCAGATGCGCCTGTTGGCGGGCTTGTTTCGAAGCTCAATATCCTGGATTTAACGATCCCGTTCAAAGTGAGTTCCGCTCGTTATTTTCTCGAAGCGACTAAACAGCATACCGAGATTATCCGCTACGAAGTGGATTGGAAGGCCTTGGGTTATTATTTCGATTCCATCCGCTATTTAAGCGATTATCTTATTTGGAAAGATATCTATCATCGCGCTAGGGTCCTTCAGCATATCGTTGAGCGCTTGGTCAAAACCGGTCAGCATAATCTCGCGGATCAATACTTAATTGAAGTTCAAGCGGGCTTGGCTTCGGCGGAGCAAAAAGCTTATCACAAGCGGTACACGGCCTCGCTTAAGAATTTAGCCCTTTTCATCGGAAAAAAACCGGAGGATATGGTGGTTCCTTCATTTAGGACTTTTGATAAAGCGTCCCTTAAAAAAATTGCGCCGGGAGCGGTGAGCGCCTTTATCCTCAAGGCCGTTGCCGACGCGGAAAGCGCCCATTCCTTGGTCAACGCCAATAAGGCGGAAAATTATCCAAAAGTCATCGGATTAGGATCCATTGGCGGGATGGCCGCCGCTCGGCTAACTCCCGTTAATGACACTTCCGTCGGAGTTGGATTGAACTTCCCCCTCTTCGAGGGTTTCCGCATTCAGAGCGGCGTCAAAAAGGCCCAGGGCTTTGAGACTGAAAGGCAAGAGCAAATCAAGGGACTCAAACTTTACGTCGATGAGGCTAATGCCCGCTATGATGAATCCATCGCTTATGATCAAGCGCGAATTGGAGTCTTAAAACCTTTGGCCAAAACAACCGAAAGCGCTTTCTCCGAAGCCCGGCAGCGCTACCTTAACTATATCGGCCCCTTGGTTGATTTACGCGACGCGATTCAGTATCTGGCCCAAGCTCAGGGAGAGCTTAACGATTCCGAGACGGATTTGTGGTTTAACGCCGCTTCAAAGGCGGTCTTAAACGGTGGAAAGGTCTCTCAATAATTGAGCCGCGTTCATTAGCGAAGGGCGCGATTTATCTGGGATAGGCTGTTTTTCCAGGGAAAGAGAAGCGCTTGATCGGGATCGTTTTGAGTTCCGCGCTTGTTGGCCCATGAGACAATCTCTCGGGCAAAATTAGTCTCCGAAGGAATTGGCGGGTATTTTTTTTGCAGGTCTGGCCTGTAAAAATAAATCGTTGATAGAAGTCTCCAAATCAACCAATCGCCGGGATTCTTTTTGAAAAGCTTTTCTAGCGTCGGCGGCGCTGGTAAAAGAGCGCGGCTTTGCCAGCTTGAGAAGGCGCTTAGATGATATTTTTCAAGAATGGCCGCGCGCGGCGGAATTTCATTCGGGCGCGGGTAAAGGTAGATGGAGATCAGCTTTGGAGAAACGACAGGGTAGTTGAGAAGAATTTCTTGTCCCTTGAGCGCGTAAAGAAAGCGGCTTTTTCCCTCTATAATCCCCCATTGAAGGGATGTCGCCACCTGAAAAACAAGCACGATCAAAAATGTCTTAAAGAAAAAGAAAAATTTTTCTCTGGATACTCTAATTTTCTCCAAGAGAGTGAGATAAATCGCGATTAAAATAAAAATTCCGTAAAGACTATAACGAGTTTCGAGAGCTTGTCCGACTCCGAACCCCGCCCGCCCTATTGAAGCCGAGAGAAAAAAAAGAAGAGAAAAAAAACCCATCGATCCGGGGAGAAGAAAAGCCTTGTCCTTTTTTGACTCAAGGCTTGCCTCGAACGTAGCAAGAAATCCAGCTCCTAAAATAAAAAACCCGATGAAACCTCTAGCTATAAAAAATAGCGAATTTAAGTGTAGGGGAGTGGGAAAGAGTAAGGCCCCTCCGGCTATGATGAGCAGATATTTAATAATGGCCAGAGGGTGAGTCAAACTATAGATAACCGAAGGCCCGCCGGTTGAATGAAAACTAAATCCTGCGAAATAAATGAGACCGGAAAGAAGCGCCGCCGATATCCAAATTTTTCGCTGCTTAAGGCTAAACTGATTGAATAAAAGATAGATGAATCCGGCTGGCCAGACAAAAAGCCCCTGGAAAGAAGAAAAAGAGGCAAGGACGGCAAAAAAAATAGCCGCGGCAAAAGCGGTCTTATTGTCGCCTGATTCTTCAAGACACGCGACGCTGGCGAAAAAACAGAGGGAAACGAGTTGCCAGGCCATTTGAAAGCCCCAGAGAATATTTTGAGTGTCGGCGAAGTTAAAAAATAAATAGGCCAAGGGAAGAAACTTCCAGCTCAAGGAGTGTCGTTTAAAAAAAATATATGTAAAACAGGCAAAAGAGAGAGTTAAGAACGTTCCTCCGGCAAACATGGCGGCTTTGACATTAAATGCCGTTAGGCGATAGAGGGCCATGGAAATAAGATATGGAACAATCATTCGGTTTTCATTGTGCTGGGCCCAAAGCTGAGCGAATTTAAGATTTCCCGCGTAAAAATGTCCCATCAGGGAAACAATCTCCCAATCGTCCCAGAATGGGACGTTGACCCCATAGGCCAATAGATAGGTAAAGTAAAACAAGATTGGCAGCAGGCTCAAAATGAGAAGAGCGCTCCAGGATAAATTTGGAAGGAAGCGATTTTTTTTCATTTTTTCTTGATTTTACTGAGTTAGTTTACAAACTTTTCAGAGGGGTTGTTTGATATAATAAAGCCTTGTGAAGCCTTTTTTAACCATATTGTCCGCGCCTTCTGGAA
>JAKAQV010000096.1 GCA_021819565.1 bacterium
CGATCTTGGCTCTTTTCGACGCCGGAGTTCCCATGAAAGCTCCTTGCGCGGGAATCGCGATGGGGCTGGTCTTGGAAGGATCCAAACACGCCATTTTAACGGATATCGCCGGGGTTGAAGACCACAATGGCGATATGGACTTTAAAGTGGCCGGGACCGAAAAAGGAATTACCGGTTTTCAGATGGACATGAAAATCGAGGGTCTCTCGATTGCCATTATGAGAGAAGCCCTTGAGCAGGCTAAACGCGGCCGGATGTTTATTCTTGAAAAAATGAAAACGGCCATCGCCGCTCCGAGAAAAGAACTCTCTCCGAACGCGCCCCGCATCATGCGTCTTCAAATTCCAATCGATAAGATCGGCGCTTTAATCGGCCCCGGCGGGAAAAACATCCGCCGATTGATTGAGGCCTACGGCGTTCAAGTGGACGTCGAAGACGACGGTTCGGTCTTTATCAGCGGCTTGGACGCGGCGGGTTGCGATCAGGCAAAAGCCGAAGTCGAAGCTCTTTCAATGGAAGCCGAAGTCGGAAAGATCTATAAAGGTCATGTGGTCTCCATTAAGGAATTCGGCGCTTTTGTCGAAATCTTCCCCGGTAGAGAGGGACTCCTGCATATCTCTCAAATCGATGTCAACCGCGTGGCCAAGGTGACCGATGTTCTTAAAGAAGGAGATCCGGTCGAAGTTAAGGTTTTGGAAATTGACGGCGATGGAAAAATCCGCCTTTCTCGGAAAGCCGTTCTGTCTCCGGGTTCGGAAAACGCCGGCGGCTCCCAGCCTCCTCGGAGGCATGATTCAAAAAAATCGGACGGGTCATTTACTAAAGCGCGTCATTAATTAAAACTATGACTAAAAAGCCGGTGGAGAAAAACGGGGAGAAATCTTCTTCCGAACACTTCGAGCCCTTGGAAAAGCTTAAGTCTTTCTATTCCTTTATGAAAGAAAACGGGCTTGACGCCTTGGAGCTTGAGGAAAAAGATTTTTCTCTGCGGATGGTGCGTCGGAAAAATCCGGCTTTTAGGCCCGTTCCGGTTCCCATGGCCGTGGCCCAAGCGGCGGCTTTGCCCGCTTCTTCTTCTCAGGCCCCCGCTCAAACCGTCATGGAAGCCCCTCTTCCCGCGGGAATTAAAATAAAATCCCCGATGATGGGGATTTTCTACCGCGCCCCTACTCCGTCCAGCCCGCCCTTTGTCAAAGAAGGCGATGCGGTGAAACCTGGTCAGGTACTTTGCATGATCGAGGCGATGAAGGTCTTCAACGAGACGCGCGCCGAATTTCCCTGCACGATCGTGAAGACGCTGGTTGAAAACGGGAAGTCGGTGAAAGCCGGACAAGACCTATTCATTGTTGAACGGACGTGAGCCCTTCCGCCGGGAAGAAAAACTCCGCCCGTAATAAAAATTCCGGCTACGCGCGGGTCTTTTGGTGGTTTGTGGGGCTGGGGGCTTGCCTCTATATTGCCTGGCTGACCTATCTTCCCGCCTATTCGGGGCGCGCCGGAGTTTGGGTTCAATCTAAACTTGATTTTTTGCTTGGGCAAACCGGATATCTTTTTCCCGTTTTCTCGCTTTACTTTCTGCTTGAGTTGGCGAAGAAAAACTATCCTCTTCTCCGGTGGATTCGGGCCTTTTTTTCCCTCTTAAGTCTGGTGTTTTTGGCTTCCTTATTTTCCTTGATTGCGGGAATTTTCTCAAGTCTTTGGGCTCAGCGAGCCGGCGGAATTGTCGGCTTTAAAATCGGCACGGCTTTGATGACGGCTTTTGGCCGTTTTGGCGGCGTCTTATTTACGCTTATCTTTTTCTTGGCCGCTCTTCATTTCCTTTTTAGAATCCCCTGGCTTAAGATTCTGGAGTCGTTACTCAAGAAATTAGCGGCGGAGTACCGCGATTGGCGGAAAGAACACAAGGTTTTGTCGGCCCAGATCGAGGCGGCCAAAAAAGAGCCGCCGGTCATTGAGATCGCTTCTGCCAATGAGGAAAAACTCGCTGAAAAACAAGATAAACAATCCCCTCAAATTGAGATTTCAACGCCACGTTCCGGTCCGGGCAATGAAAAAAAAGGGAATGTCTTGTCCAGAGTCAAAGGCGGGGGCGATGGAAATGGCAATTCTTCTTACGTTTTGCCGTCTTTGGAGCTTTTGACTCCTCCTCAACCCTCGGCCGAGCGCGGCAAACCTTCGGCGGAAACGATCGCGGCGGCTTCCTCCGTTTTAGAGGCTACTCTCAAAAGCTTTGGCGTTGACGCGAGAGTGACCGGGGTCTCTCCCGGGCCGGTTTTAACCCGCTATGAATTGACTCCGGGCGCGGGGGTCAAGGTCAGTTCTATCGCGGGATTAGAAAACGATATCGCGCTCGCGTTAAAAGCAAAAGGAATTCGCATCTTGGCCCCTATTCCGGGCAAGGGAGTGGTTGGGATTGAAATTCCAAACTCCAAGCCCGCGATGGTGTATTTAAGAGAAATTCTGGAAAGCCCGGCTTTTATCAATTCCCAGCGCTCTCTTTTATTTGGCTTGGGTCTCTCCGCCGACGGCGAGCCTAAAACAGCGGATCTTCAGACCATGCCGCATTTATTGGTCGCGGGCGCCACTAACAGCGGTAAATCCATTTTAATTCATTCCATTATCGCTTCCATTTTGTTTGCCGCAAGGCCAGATGAGGTTAAATTCGTTTTGATTGATCCCAAGCGCCTGGAACTCACTTTTTACGAGGGAATTCCGCATCTCTTCGATCCCACCACTTCCCCGGATAAAGTCAGCGTTATCACCAGCCCCAAGGATGCGGCCAAGGTCTTAAAGGCGGTAGTAAGACTGATGGAAAAGAGATACGAAAGATTCCAGCTTTTTGGGGTCCGCAACATCGACGCCTATAACGCGCTCGCTTTAAAAGAGGGGCGGCCGCGAGAGTTTTTTGTCGTCGTGATCATCGATGAGCTGGCGGATTTAATGCTGGTGACCAAAGACAGTGTTGAGGATTCCATCCAAAGACTGACCCAGATGGCGCGCGCGGTGGGGATTCATATCGTTTTAGCGACCCAGCGGCCTTCGGTGGATGTCATTACCGGCGTCATCAAGGCGAACCTTCCATGCCGTATCGCGCTGCAAGTGATTTCCAAGGTGGATTCAAAAGTGATTTTAGATTCGACTGGAGCGGATGCCTTGCAGGGAAAAGGAGATTTGCTTTATTTGGCGGCGGGGGCTCAGAGACCCGAGAGATGTCAAGGCGCTTATGTTTCGGAATCTGAAATCTCAAAACTCGTGGCTTATTTAAAAACCCAGGCCAAGCCCGATTATCCGATGCTGGATACGATGACTAAATCCGCGGAGGCGGATTTGAGCGCCTTGGGGGTTGAACCGCTTGAGTTTTCCCAAGCCTTAAAATTAGTTTTAGAGCGCCGACGGGTTTCCCAAGATCTTTTGAAGTCGCATTTCGGCTCCTCGGCTCGCGCGACCAACCTTTTGAGCGCTCTTGAGGTCAAAGAGTTGATTCATAAGCCGGAAGGCTCGAACCATTGGGAGATTCACTTCGATCAAATCGAGGACTACCTTCGCCGCCATTTCCCGCAGGTTCCGGTGCAAACTCGTGATTAGAAGTTTGTCGTTGATTGGGGCGGGGCTTTCTATTTTTTTGGCCGTTGAGGCCCGGGCGGCGGAGCAGCTTCTTGTCTCATCTCAGACAGTTGTGGCTATTTCCTCTTCGGTTTCGGATTTTAATCTTTCGCCTTCCTCATCTCCGTTGACGGTTGAGTCCATCATTAACAATCTTTCAAAGGTGGAATCTAAAATTAAGACCTTGTCCGCCCGCTTTAACCAAACTATTTTAATTCGCGACGCTGGCATTACCCAAAACGTGGCCGGTTCCTTAAAATACGAGAGAGGATCTCTGTTTCACATCGAGCAAAAATTGCCGGAGAAACAAACGGTCGTCTCCGATGGAAATTCGATCTGGATTTGGCGCCCTTCGAGAAAAGAGGCGCTTGAAATGGATATCGCGTATTGGGCCAAAACTCAGCCTTTCGCCCGCGGTTTATTGGATTTCGGCCATTATGCGTCGATGCTTAAGAATTACAAGATCAAAATCATCCACAATTCTCTTGCGCCAAAAACCAAATCAGGCTACCGTAATATCGAGCTTTTGCTGACGCCCAAGACCGCCTCTGAAAAATTCTCGTTGCGCCTGTTTTTAAATACCCGCGATTTTTTTCCAGTGGAAAGCGATTTTTCTCAAAAAGGGGTTTTAGTTCGCTCGCACTTTTCTGATATCGTCTATAATATAGCGTTGTCAAGCGCGGAGTTCCATTTCAAAATGCCGCCTGGAACGCAGGTTTTCGATGAGCGGAACCGGAAGGCCAATTAAGTTAGCGTTAAAAGGTGAATTATGACAGATGAAAAAATAGATTCTATTCCCAAATCAAGCGCGGTTCAGGCCAAGACTCCGTCCATTGGAAACAAATTGAGGGCGGCGCGCCTTAAAAAGGGCCGGACTATCGACGCCGTCAATCAAGAAACCAGGATCTCAAAAAGATTTATTTCCGCTATGGAAGAAGACCGCTTTGAAGAAATTCCGGGCGGATCGTATTTAAAAAGTTTCCTTAAAGGATATTGCGAATATCTGGATATAGATTTTAATGAATTAGGTTTTGTTGAGCCTTCAAAATCAGACGCGACCATTGACCAAGCAAAAAATATTTCAGAATCCGCGGAAAGTTTGGATTCTTCTTCAATCAAGGTTTCCCCAGCTCAACGCGAAAATCTCCGGAATATCATGATTGGTTCCGTGGTCGCTTTGGCGGTTTTGACGGCGTTGTTTCTTGAATATAAATCCAACTCTCAGAAAAAAAACCTCGCGCATCAGAAAATAGCCGCCGCCCCGGTTGTCGAGGTTCCTTCTGTGCCGAAAACAGCGCCGCCGCAAAAAGATGAGTCATCTTTACTGATTGATTTACTTAAGCCCGCGCGCTTGGTTGTTTCGGTTGACGGCAATATCAAGTTTCGCGGCCTTGCTCCTGCCGGGGCGCAACAAACCTGGTGGGCTAAGCGGGAATTTGTTTTTTGGACGAATTTCCCGGCGGCGCTTAAAATTTCTCTGGATGGGAAAGCGCTTTCCCTTCCGAACCCGGATATAAAAGGAAATTATCATATTAAGCTCAAGGCGATATCTGGCGCCAAAACTCTTTTGTCCCACAAAAAAAATAAAAAGCCGGGCCTAAAGTCAATCGCAAAAAAAAATCCAGTCGGAGCGGCTCAAGTTGCGAGTCCGAACTCGCCCTCTCTTTCTCAGCCAGCTTCGGTTTCTGGGACCGCGCATTAAATAGATTGCTATGAGTTTGGCCAATCGTCTGACGGTTTTCCGCATACTCTTAGCCTTGGGAACTTTCGTCGCGCTGATTCAAAAAAATATATTCTGGGACGCTGCGGCATTTCTCTTTTTTGTGTTTGCTCTCTTGACCGATTGGTTTGACGGACAAATCGCTCGTTCGACTAATACCATTAGCGCGTTTGGAAAAGTTTTAGACCCGATTGCGGATAAGATTCTCATTATTGGAACTTTAATCGCTCTCATTCGAAGCGGGCTTAGAATTCCGCTCTGGGGGATTTTTTTGATTATTATTCGCGAGCTTTTGATGGGGGGCTTGAGAATTTTAGCGGCTAAAGGCGGCAGTGTCCCTTCGGCGGAAAGTTGGGGTAAATGGAAGATGGGGCTTCAGTCCGCTTCAATTTTGGCGATGCTCGTCTTTCTTTTGGTTAGAGATTTTTTTCCGCTGGCGGTTTTTCATTTTCTTTTCCTCCCTTATCTTTTGACGATCGTTTGCGTTATTTCATCTTGGAGTTCCGCCTACCTTTACTTTAAGCAATCCAGACGAATGCTTGAGAAAACTTGGCAATGAATCAAGCGATCCTTTTTTTCGCGACCGGAGCTTACTTAAGCTATCTTCCGGGATGGATGTGGTCAAAAGCGGGGCGCGTTCAAAAACGCGGCGGGGAAGGCTTTTTCGGGAGTCTTGAGGGCGTGCTTGTGTCTTTATTGATGCCTAAAAATGCGAAAATATTTCTCATGACTCTGATCCTAGGCTCTTTGGCCGCATTTTGGCTTTGCGGAAAAGCCGAAAAAATTTTTGGGCGCCATGACGACGGGCGCATTATTTTAGATGAAATTCTTGGCATGATGTGCGCCGCTTTTCTATTGCCGCATAGCCCCAAGGCCTATCTTTTGGCCTTTCTTTTATTTCGTATTTTCGATATGTTCAAGGTGTTTCCCTGCAATTGGTTCGAGAAATTGCCGGGCGGCTACGGAGTCGTCGCCGATGATCTCTGCGCGGGGGTGATGGCCAATCTTGCGGCGCATCTTATTCTTTAACGCATTCTTGATGGCTTTCCCGCTCGGGGCGGCTTGGGGACAGTTGCCAGCCTCAACTGGAACCGTCGCCCAGCCTATTCAAAGCCCGCCATCGGCCGCGTTTTCTCCCGCTGTTTCTTCTCCGACAGCGCAAAATGCGTCTGTTTCGGTTTCTTCTCCGGTCGCAACTTCCAACGGATTGGGGGTTCCTTTATCCTTGGATAAGAAAGGGCCTTGGGTTATCGGCGAAGTTCTCTTCATCAGGGATGGAAAATTTACCAATGATTACACCTTGACCGAATTGACCCATGCGACGAAGGGAAGCCTTTATACGGAATCTGACATTTTAGACGATGTAAAAAGAATCGAGGCGACTGGCCAGTTTTCGGCGGTCGTTCCTACGCTCTATGAAATGACGACTCCAGTTCCCTCTCAGCTTTCTACAATTGCCATTGTCGGAAGAGAAGTGCGCCTGGTTTTTAAGCTCGCGGAAAAAAATCCCGGGGCTGGACCGGCACAAACATCGTCTAGAAGGCCGGCGCCAGCGCCTCTTCAAGTCAGGCCTCCAGCGCCTTTATCCGGCGTTGTTTTTACTCCCACGGCTTACCGTGGTCATGATCAGGATAATTCTCCAGGACTGGGCCTTGATATCAACGCCGATTATATTATCGGACGCCTCTACGGCAAAAATTCGTTTAAAAACTCTCCAGCCAAAACCAATTATCTCGATCAGGTGGGAGTTTGGATGCTTTCTGCCGATGGAAAAATGCAACTTCAATCAGAAACGCGCGTGCGCCCAGCCGTCGCTTTTGGGACGCAGGGGACCCTTCTTTTTCGCGACACTTCCCAGCCCACGGCCTCGGGATCGGGTTCGACTAATGTGACGGCCCAAGTAAACAATAACAACGGGACTCAATTACTGGGAGACGCTTATTTTGTGATGACCAAAAAGATTTATTTTACGCGTTTAAGCGCGGGCATGATGTTTGGCGATTGGGGAGATGCGGTCGCCCAATTTTCTAATTTTTTGAGTCCAACGGCCTTGACCTTCTACGCCCAGGATCCCGGTCAAACCGTCGTGAGTCATACGATCCCTTTTGTCAACGCGATTTTTATGGCGACTTCCAATCATCCAATTGAGCTTGAGGCAATGCAGTTTAATGGCGCGGCTCTTCACCCGATGCTGATCAACCTTAAGGCCAGTCACTATCTGAAACCGCGTTT
>JAKAQV010000097.1 GCA_021819565.1 bacterium
CGCGGATGGAGGGCGGTTCATGCCGGTTTTGATCCGCGGTATCCTTTTGAAGGACAATCGAAATGGGAATTGACTAATATCCGGCGCTTGGCGGATACCAAAAAGCCCTGGTATGAATCCTATAAGGGCCGCGAATTGATTGTCTTTGGCCATTGGGTGCGCCGCGAAGTTCTCCAGAGAAAAAACGCCGTTTGTCTTGATACCGGATGCGTTTACGGCGGGAAATTAAGCGCCTTGGTCTGGCCGGAGAATAAAATAGTTAGCGTGCCGGCCCGACGGGTTTATCGGTATAAAGAATCATGGCTTTGACCCCCAAAATTCTCGTCATCGAAGACGAAAAGCCCTTGTCCAAGATTCTTAAATATAATTTCGAGAAAGAAGGTTACGAGGTTTTGTGCGCCTTTGACGGGCAAGAAGGGCTTGAGATGTTTCAAAACCGCCGCCCTAATTTTATTATTTTGGATTTGATGATTCCCAAGATCAGCGGGATGGACCTTCTTAAAGAAATTCGCTTAAAATCAAAAACCCCCGTTCTTATTTTGACCGCGAAAAAAGACGAACTTGACCGCGTTTTGGGCCTGGAAATGGGGGCGGATGATTATGTCACCAAGCCCTTTAGCGTCCGGGAGCTTTGCGCCAGGGTCAAGTCCATCCTTCGGCGTTTTTCTCCCTCCCTCAATTCCGCCGAGGCCCCGCCGTCTAAATATGGAACCTTGGAGATTGATTTTAACCGCTATGAATGCTCGGTGGGCGGAGTTTCCGTTCCTTTGACGAGTAAGGAATGGGAGCTTTTAAAGCTTTTGACGGGCGCTCGCGGGCGAGCCTTGTCACGACCGGAAATTCTTAAAGAGGTCTGGGGCTACGATCGCGGCCTTGATTTGGATACGCGCACCGTCGATCAGCATATCGCGCGCCTTCGCGATAAATTGGGAGTCGAGTCCAGATTAATTGTCACGGTTAAAAATGTCGGATATCGCTTCCGGGTTTAGGTTCTGCGTTTTTATCCCTGTCTTTCTTTTTGCGGCCTGTCTTTATTTTATTTTTGAAAGATACCGATTGAGGAAAAACATCCGGAAAATTTCCGAAGCGGCGGAAACCGTCGCCTCCGGAAAATCGGCCGTAATTCCCAAAATGCCGCCGGGAGAATTGGCGCGCTTATCCTTGTCGCTCAATCTTCTCTCCGAGAGGTTTCAGTATGATTTGTCCGAGATGAAGAGGCTTGAAGAAATAAGAAAAGAATTTGTCGCCAATGTCAGCCATGAACTTCGCACTCCGATTTCAACGATCAGAGCTTTTTCGGAAACCCTTCTTGAAGGGGCCTTTAAAGACCAGAAGCGCTGTCTTGAATTTGTCAGGGAGATTTCGGCGAGTTCCGAGCGGATGGAAAAATTAGTCGAGGACATCCTCCAGATATCGGCCCTTGAATCGGGGAAAATGCCTCCGCGTTTTGAAATGACGTCTTTAATGAAAATCGCCTCAGAAGTGGTCGCCAGCCTGATTCCCTTGGCCCAGCAAAAGCAGATCGTGCTTAGAATAGATCCCTTCGGGGATTTGCCGGAAGTGCACGCCGATCGCGAGTTGATGAGAAGGGTTTTTATCAATCTAATTGAAAACGCGATCAAATATACCCCGGAGAAAGGTTTTATTCGCGTCAGCGCGGCCTTGGAAGAGGGGAGCGTCAAGGCCGTCGTCGAAGATAACGGGATTGGCATATCTCCGGAAGATCTGCCGCGCATTTTTGAGCGCTTCTATCGGGCGGATAAGGCGCGCTCGAGAGAAATGGGGGGAACGGGTCTGGGCTTATCCATTGTCAAACATTGCGTCGAACTTCACGGGGGAAGCGTGGGACTTGAAAGCGAGTTGGGGAAAGGATCAAAATTTTTCTTTAAGGTTCCGGCAATCAGTAAGTAGTAAAATAATTCCATGCTTACGGCTTTGTTTTCCTTCGGCGGCGTTTTAATGGGCTTTTACTTGGGGCGCAAGTTTTCCCTTGTCGGAGCCCAGGCCGCCTTGTCCGCTCGCTTGGAAGAGGCGTCTTTACAGCGGGATCAAATTCGCCGGGAACGGGATGAGGCCCTTCAAAGGGCGGAAGAACTTAATCGGAAAATCGGCGAACTCAAATCTTTTCAGGATATGGACCTTTTGCGTGAAAAAATCTCAAAGGATATAGAGTTGGCGGCGGGCAAGGCCCTTGAGAAAAATGCCCTCCAGTTTCAAGAGCGGGCGGAAAAGGGCGTGGGGCTTGTCTTAAACCCGTTAAAAGAAAAAATTCAGGATTTTGAGAAAAAAGTCGAAGAGAGGTACGGCAATCAATCAAAAGACGTTTTCGCTCTTAAAGAAGAAATTAAGCGGATTGTCGATTCTAACGAGCGAATCTCCAAAGAGGCGGACGCTCTTTCCCGAGCCTTGCGGGGAGAACAAAAAACCCAGGGCGATTGGGGCGAAATGCAGGTGGAAACGCTTTTAGAGGCTTCGGGCCTGCGAAAAGGCGAGGAGTATATCGCGCAAGGAACCGGCCTTAGCATTAAAGACGAGGAAGGCCGCCTTCAAAAGCCGGATTATTTGATTAACTTGCCGCAAGACAAACATTTGATTTTAGACTCCAAGGTTTCTTTAAGCGCCTGGATTGATTACTGCCAAGCCTCTTCAGAAGAGACCAAAGGCGAATTTTTAAATAAAACCGTCTCTTCCATCCGCGCCCATATCGATGAATTGTCCGCCAAACATTACGCTTCGGCCAAAGGACTTAAAACCCCCGACTTTGTCTTGATGTTCGTTTCTCCTGAAGGGGCCTTGCTGGCCGCTCTTAAAGAATCCCCGAGTCTCTTTGAATACGCTTGGAATCGCGGGATTGTCATTGTGGGGCCTTCGACCGTTTTTGCCACTTTAAAAACGGTCGCCCATGTCTGGCAAAGCGAGCGGCAAAGCAGAAACGCGCTTGAAATTTCCCGCCAAGCCGGGCTTCTCTATGACGGCTTTGTTTCGCTCAACGAGGGCTTTAAGGAATTGGGAAATTATCTGGAGAAGGCCCAGCTCAAACGGGAAGAGATGGTCAATCGCTTGTCCCAGGGGCGCGGGAATCTGGTCAAAAGAATCGAAAACCTTAAAAATTTGGGAGCCAAGGCCACGAAACAAATTCCCGAGGAAATGCTCGAATCCGCCGGCGAGGCGGAGCTTGATTCTAATTGAGATTGCGGCAATTAAGAACTCTCCAAATGGAATAGACCAACACCGGAATTAAGACGAAAACTCCCATCGTGAAAATGAGAGCGTTTCCGAAATCAAAGGGAATCAGCGGTTGAAGGGCGCTCTCTAATATCCCGCCCAAGACAAAGACCATTCCGCCTCCGAGAAGAGTCAGGCTTCCCGTCAAGCTGCCGATGGCTTTGATTTCCTCTGCGCTAAATTTCCCCGTGGTCTTAAGCGCGGATCCAAAAACTCCGCCTAAAATCGCCAACATCAGCATGGTCCCCAAGCCAAATAAAAGTCCCGGCAAGAACCCAAAAGCGGCGGAAGGCATCCTTGGGGAAGCCACGGTGTAAACAAAAAGCGCGAAGGGGCCGACTCCGAAACCGGCGATAAATCCGTGGATCATCGCCCATTTGCGGGGAAACTGGTTTTGCGCCGACAGAGGCGTCTCTTTGTGGTGGGGAGAAATAATCGAGCCTTCCGTTTCTAAATTCGCGGGATTTTCATGGTGATGGCCCAAGAGATGGAGATGAAGATATTTCCCGCGCTTTCGCATCTGAAAGCCCGCCCATATCATGACGACTCCGACCAAGGCGTTGATGGCGGGGTTAATTTTGGGGCTAGAAAGCCAGGAGGCCAAAAACAGATAGGAGAGTTCGGAACCTAGCGCGCGCTGAAAAGCGAAGGCCAGTGAAAAGTAAAACCCCGCTTGAATTCCTTTTTTCCCCGACGCCCCTTGAACCGCGTAGCTAAAAGTAATCGGCCAGGTGTGTTCATCCGGTAAAATTCCGTGGAGAAGCCCGTATCCGAAGCATTGTAAGAGAAGAGAAATCATTCCCTTATTCTACAAACTCTCAAAAGCGCTTCCGGGGTCTAGAGCGAGGCCGGATTTGCTATCCTGAGAAAACAACATGAATTTTATTCTTTTTGCCTTGCTGTTGTCGGTAGGCCAAGGGCTTTTCGCGGCGCCGTCGGGACAGCTGTCGGTTTCATCCGATGGGACTGGATCTGGAACCATCACCAGTTCTCCTTCCGGAATCAACTGCGGAAATATTTGTTCCGCCAGCTATCCCGCGGGAACGCAGGTCAGTTTAAGCGCCAATCCGGCTTCGGGATCAATTCTTGCGAGTTGGAATGGGGATTGCTTTGGGACCGGAGTATGCCTTATTTCGATTAGCAGTGTCGCCGCGCAATCGGCAGTCGCGACCTTTAACAGCGAAAACTCCGATACTATTCCATTGACCGTCTCTTTGTCGGGTTTGGGAAATGGCTCGGTGACAAGTTCTCCCAGCGGAATCAATTGCGGAAGTGATTGCGCGGGCAGTTTCCCTCCCGGAACCCAGGTTTCCTTGACCGCGGTCGCGGAGGAAGGCTCGGTCTTTGCCGGATGGAGCGGAGGCGGCTGCTCCGGGACGGGCGTGTGCACGGTTTCAAGTCAATCTCCTGAATCGGTGAGCGCGGCCTTTAATCTCGCCTCATATCCTTTGAGGGTCTCGGTTTCGGGAAACGGGGAAGTGACCAGTTCTCCCGCGGGAATTGATTGCCGGGCTGGAAACTCGGGCGACTGTTTGGCCAGTTTCGCGCTGGGAACGACCGTTAGTTTAACAGCGGAACCCGCCGTCGGATCATCGTTTGTCGGTTGGGGTCAAAATTGTTCCGGAAACGGGAACTGCTCAATTGCCATTAATTCGGCGCAATCAGTTTCGGCCGCTTTTCAGCCCTAACTCTTCTTAAATGTCCGGCCTTCTTTGATTAAAGACAAGACCGCCATCCGGATAAAAACGCCGTTATGAACCTGCCTCAAAATGAGAGACCTCGGCCCGTCCGCGAGTTCGGAGGAAATTTCAACTTCCCGGTTTAACGGCCCGGGATGCAAAATGACGCAATTGGGACGAGCGTATTTTTTGACCCGTTCTTCGGTTAAGCCGAAATTTTTGAAGTAATCCTGGGGCGTGAAATTTAGTTTCTCTTTTAATCTTTCCCGTTGGATGCGAAGGCACAAGACGGCGTCAGCGCCAATCAAACTCTCGTTTAAATCTTCCGAAATTCGATCGGCCAAGCCTTGAAACTCATCCGACAGAAACTCTCGCGGTCCGCACAAGAAAACCGCGGCTCCTAATTCCTTAAGGGCGAGGATATTTGAGCGCGCCACCCGGCTGTGGAGAATATCTCCGACAATGACGACTTTAAGCCCCTTTATTTTCTCTTTGGCTTCTTTGAGCGTGAAAAGATCCAGCAAGGCCTGGGTCGGGTGTTCGTTGGTCCCGTCTCCCGCGTTGATAAAAGAAGAAGAGCTTTTTTCCGATAGCTCCTTGATGATTCCGTTTTCGCTGTTTCGGATGATAAAAAAGCGCGCGCCCAGGGCTTCCAGGTTTTTAACGGTGTCTAAGAGGGTTTCTCCCTTTTCAAGGCTTGAAGATTGGGCCGAAAAAATAAGCGAATGCCCTCCCAAACGATGGACCGCGACTTCAAAAGACATTCTGGTCCGTGTCGAGGCTTCAAGGAAAATCAGCGCGGCTAATTCTCCCTTTAATTTTAAATTTTGGGAAGCGGGGTTTTTCTGAAATTGCGCCGCGCGCGTAAAAACGGCGTTGAGATCCGAAGAATTTAAGCCTTTGAGGCCGATTAAATCCTTCTGCGTCCATCTCGCGGAAAAATTTTTCCGAGCGCTCATTTTTTGATATTTTTAGATGAGAAGTGAGAAAGGGTCAAAGACAATATCCCGCCTAGGATCAAAATAAGGCCCCAGCCCAGGTCGACATTGATTCCCAAAGATTTTTGATAGGCGGAAGGCGGCATCAAAATCCCCGTTGCAAACAGAAGAAGACCTAAGCAGATAAACAGCCACCCAATTGGTTTTCGAATATCGAGTCCCATAGTTTTATCTAAAAACGAAATTGAGCGCGACAACTAAAATTAAAACGATCGCTCCTAAAACGGCGGGGCGTTTGAAAAAAGGCTGGTTTTCTTGCCCCACAGACGCGGTCAAGGAATAAACGAGGCCGGATAATTCCGCCTCGGGCTTGGGGTTGGTCATTAAGCTAATTAAAATAGTCGTTCCAAAACAGGCGCTAAAAGCGTAGATCGCGGTCCAAAAATTTTGCGCCATCAGGCTGGGATAGCTTGTAAGGCTCATGATCCAGCCTCCGCTGATGCCGGGAAGAGAGCCTTGCGGAATAGTCAGGCCATGGTGAAGAGTCGCGGCCAGGGTTCCGATTAAAAGCCCCCAAAAAGCGCCGTGTCCGGTCGCTTTTTTCCAAAACATCCCCAAAATAAAAGTCGCAAACAAAGGCGCGTTGACGAAAGCGAATACCAGCTGCAAAACGTCCATGATATTGTTAAAACGCGCGGCAAGGTACGCCGCGAAAATTGAAAGAAAGATTCCGCTGACGGTGGCCGCGCGCCCCATCCAGAGATAGTGTTTGTCCGAGGCTCCGGGGTGAACATAGTGTTCGTAGAGATCATAGGTCCAGATCGTGTTGAAAGCGGTGACGTTTCCGGCCATTCCCGACATAAAACTGGCGAGAAGAGCGGTGAGACCAAGCCCCAGAAGTCCTTCGGGATAATAGTGCTTAAAAAGGGCGGGAATGACCATGTTGTAGTCCAGTTCCGGAGACCCGTCTAGTTTACGCATGACATGCCCCGTGGCTTCATCTCTTTTGATGGGAATAATTCCCGCGCTTTGAGTGATAGAAGAGCCGTTCATTTGCGGGGAAATCGTGGGGGTTAGCGCGATTGCGATGAGGCCTGGGACGATCACGATAAAAGGAAAAAGCATTTTGGGAATAGCGGCAATTAAAGGAGTTCTCCGGGCTGAATTCATCGAATCGGCGGCCATCGCCCTTTGAATGACTAAAAAATCCGTACACCAATATCCGAAAGAAAGGACAAACCCAAGGCCTGCGGTCAAGCTGAACCAGTCGACTCCCATGGGATTTGTTCGCGCGTGGGCAAGGCCCATCCAGGCATGGGCCATGGCGGGGTTGGGGAGGTGAGCCTTTAGGGATTTCCAGCCGCCCAAATTTTTTAGTCCCAGCCAAACCAGAGGGATAAGGCCGGCCAGTATCAAAAAGAATTGAAGGACTTCGTTATAAATGGCGCTGGTGAGTCCCCCGAAAAAAACGTAGGCTAAAACGACGAGAGCGGAGATAAAAATGCTCACGTGAAAAATCCAGGAGCGCGGAAGGCCAAGCGCGTCCATCGGCCCGTCGCAAACGTGAAGGGCTATCAAGAGTTTAGCCATCGCGTAGAGAGAAATTCCAGAGGAGAAAATAGTCATGACTCCAAAACTGACGGCGTTAAAGACATGGGTTTTTGAGTCAAAGCGGAGTTTGAGATATTCC
>JAKAQV010000098.1 GCA_021819565.1 bacterium
TTCCGATCTACAGTTTGAATCATGAAAAAATTAAATAGAAATGACAAGGATGTTTTAGTTTCGACCGAAGAGAGACGCAAAGGGGACAGTCTCCATTATCCGCGGATTATGGTTTCGCCGCCAGGGCCTAAGGCGCGGAAAATTATTGAGTTGGATCAAAAATGGGCTTCTCCTTCTTATATTAAGGAATACCCCTTTGTCATGTCGGGCGGACAAGGGGCGATGGCGGAAGATGTTGATGGAAATCGCTATATCGATTTTATGTCCGGCATCGCGGTTTCATCCACTGGATATAATCACCCGGAAATCGTTCGCGCGGTTCAGGAGGCGGCGGGAAAATTTCTGCATATATGCGGCACTGATTTTTATTATGAGGCGATGGCCCGGCTTCTTGAGAAATTGGGGGCTATCGCGCCGATGAAAGAAAAGTGCCGGGTCTTTCTGGCGAACTCTGGAACCGAAGCGGTCGAGGGCGCGGTTAAGCTCGCGAGAAGCCACACAAAACGCTCGAACATCATCGCTTTTGAGGGCGCTTTTCACGGACGCAGCTATGCGGCGATCAGTCTAACGGCGAGCAAGGTCAAATATCGGGCGGATTTTGGCCCGCTTCTTCCCGGAGTCTATCATCTTCCTTTTGACAATCCCTATCGGATGGAAGAAAACGCGGCCTTGGAAGCGGCGGAACGCTTGTTTCACACCCGGGTTTCTCCCAAGGAAATTGCGGCGGTGATTATGGAGCCGGTGCAAGGAGAGGGCGGATATGTTTTCCCGCGTCCGGAATTTTTAAAGGCGTGGCGGAAAATTTGCGATGAAAACGGAATTCTCCTGATTTTTGACGAGATTCAATCCGGGGTCGGGCGAACCGGAAAGTGGTGGGCCTCCCAACATTTTGGAGTTGAGCCGGACGTGCTTTTAAGCGCCAAGGGCTTGGGGTCCGGGCTTCCGATTGCCGCGATTATCGCCAAGGAAAGCGTGATGACCTGGCCTCGGGGATCTCACGGGACTACTTTTGGAGGCAATCCCGTCTCTTGCGCTTCCGCTTTAAAGACCTTGGAACTCATTGAAGAGCGCTATATGGAAAATGCCTCGGCGATGGGCGAAAGAATTCTTAACGGACTCTTGAAACTTAAAGAACGGCATCCCTTGATTGGAGACGTTCGCGGCATTGGACTCATGATCGGGCTTGAACTGGTCAAAAATAAAAAAACCAAAGAGCCCGCGCGCCATGAAATGGGGCGTTTAGAGCAGGAAGCTTTTAAAAGAGGGCTTTTGCTCCTTGGTTGCGGAGATTCGACAATTCGCATCGCGCCGCCGCTGGTCCTTAATTCGTATGATGTAGACAAAGGGCTTGAAATCTTGGACGTCTGTCTTTCGGAAATAGAAAATAAAGCGTAAAAGGAGACTTAAATGAAGAAAATGTTCTTGTTGTCATCGTTGTTTTTAGCCCTGGGGGCGGCGGGATGTATTTCGATCGGGCAGGCTTTTATCCAACATCACCAAACCCCTCAAATTGTCATCGGGAAAACAACCAAGATGGACATTCTTAAGATTTATAAACAGCCGGTCAGCGTCGGAACCGAAGATGGGGATGAGACCTGGACCTATGTCGATTATCATGCCAGCGTTCTCAGCGGTTGGACTTCCGATTATCTGTTTGTTCGCTTTGCCAAAAACGGAACCGTCAAATCCTACAATTACAGCCACGGCAGCTCCGACGAGCACGGGCCCGATCGATATTAAAAACAAAGACGGGGCGGGAGAAATTTCCGCCCCGTCTCAAGATTTGACAATAGGGCGTTTGGATTTTATAGCATGAGGAAAGGAAGTTTACGATGATCCTGGGTGTCCCAAAAGAAACGATAGAAAACGAAAAGCGAGTCGCGCTGGTTCCGGACTCAATCTCAAAACTCAAGGGTCTTGAGGTTCGTGTTCAGTCCGGCGCCGGGGCCGCCGCCGGGTTTACCGATGAGGCTTATCGCGCCAAGGGAGCGGTGATTGTCTCCGATGTCCGAAGTCTCTATCAGGAGTCCGACATCATTTTAAAGGTGATGCCGCCTGAAATTTCGGAGTCTTCCTGGATCAAAGAGGGCGCGGTTTTAATTTCCTTTCTTTATCCGCATTCTCATCTGGAACTTTTGAACTCTCTTTCTTCCCGCAAGGCGAGCGTATTCGGAATGGATCTCATTCCCCGCACCAGTCGGGCGCAGTTTATGGATGCGCTTTCTTCCCAGGCGACCGTGGCTGGATATAAAGCGGTGGTTTTGGCCACAGATTCTCTTCCTAAAATTTTTCCGATGCTCATTACCGCGGCCGGAACGATTCCGGCGGCCAAGGTTTTTGTCATCGGGGCCGGAGTGGCGGGCCTTCAGGCGATCGCGACCGCGCATCGGATGGGGGCTTCGGTTGAAGCTTATGATTTGAGGCCGGTCGTCAAAGAACAAATCGAGAGTTTGGGCGCGAAATTCGTGAGTCTTCCATTAGAGGTTCAAGACGCGCAAACTTCCGGCGGTTACGCGAAAGCTCAATCGGAAGAGTTCTACCGCAAACAGCAGGAATTTCTGGCTAAGACCGCGCAAAATGCCGATGTCGTCATCACGACGGCATTGGTTCCGGGAAAACGCGCCCCGGTTCTTCTATCCGAGGAAGGAGTCAAGGCGATGAAGCCTTCTTCGGTGATCGTCGATTTGGCGGCCGAACAGGGCGGAAATTGCGCCTTGACTGAACCCGGCAAGACGGTTGTGAAATATGGCGTGACCATCCATGGACTTCTCAATTTGCCCTCTTTAATTTCGTCTCAATCGAGCTTGATGTATTCTCGCAATATCAGCGCGTTTTTAGCGCTCATGCTTAAAGACGGAAAGGTTCATATCGATTTAAATGATGATCTCATTTCTGGTTCTTTGGCCGCTTATCAGGGAGAAGTTTTGTTTCCGAAAAAACCCGCTCCCGTTGCGGCCGCCGCAGGAGGAAAAACTGCATGAACGCGCTTCCAGCCAACCATATCGCCGTAGACTTATTGGTCTTTGTCCTCTCCGCTTTTTTGGGCCTGGAGTTGGTGCGTAATGTGTCCCGGCTTTTGCACACGCCTTTGATGTCTTTGACCAACGCTATTTCTTCCGTTTCGGTGGTCGCCGCCTTGATTGTCATGTCCGAACCGCGAAAAACCGACTCTATCGTCTTATTGACCGCGGTCGCGACCGCGCTGGCTTTTGTCAACATCGTCAGCGGGTTCATGATCACGGAGCGAATTTTAAAGATGTTTAGAAAGGAAAAAAAGAACTAAACCATGTTCTCCTCTTATCTTCATATTTTTTCGGCCGCTCTTTTTATTTTGTCTCTTAAGTGGATGGGCGAAGTTAAAACTTCCCGCTACGGCAACTGGTCCGCTATTTTAGGAATGATCACGGCCATTGTCGCGACCTATCTGGCTTTCCCTTTCGATCACGTCCCTTTGATGTTTACCGCGGCCATTATCGGCAGCTTAATCGGAATTCCAATCGCAATGAACGTTCCGATGACCGCGGTTCCGCAGCAGACCGCGATTTCCCATGCCTTCGGGTCTTTATCGGTGGCTCTGTTGGGGGTGGCGGAGTATTATCAGCGGGTTCCCCATGTGGATCCGTTTACGATGGCGGTTTTATCTTCCGAAATTATTTTGGGATTTTTGACCTTCATGGGAAGCTGTATCGCTTTTGCCAAGCTCCAAGAACTGATTCCGGGAAGACCGTTTATTTACAAAGGAAGCAATATCGTCAGCCTTTCGGTCTTGGGCGTGGCTGCCGCCTTGGCGGCGGATTTAGTTTTGCATCCTGAGCGGCAGATCCTCATTTTTGCCATTATCGCCTTAGCCTTGGTGTTTGGGTTTTTGCTGGTCATGTCCATTGGCGGCGCGGACATGCCGACGGTGATCGCGATTCTCAACTCTTTTGCCGGAATCTCGGGGGCCGGGCTCGGCTTTGTGCTCAACAGCAAAATTCTGGTCGTGGCCGGAACCTTGGACGGGGCTTCGGGCTTGATTCTGGCCATTATCATGTCCGAGGCGATGAACCGATCTTTTGTCAACGTTCTTTTCGGCGGCTTTGGCGCGGTTTCCACAAATGGAAATGGCGTGAAATCCAATCAACCCCAGAGAACCGTCAAATCCTATTTGCCCGAAGACGTGGCGTCTCTGCTCGACGGAGCGCGGCTGGTGGTGGTAGTTCCCGGATATGGGATGGCGGTGGCTCAAGCCCAGCACGCGGTTAAGGAATTGTCGACGATTTTGGAATCGCGAGGATGCAAGGTTCGCTATGCCATTCATCCGGTGGCCGGAAGAATGCCGGGACATATGAACGTGTTGCTTGCGGAAGTTCAGATTCCTTACAGCAGCCTGCTTGAGATGGATGAGGTCAACCCCTTGTTTCCGGAAGCGGATATGACGATTGTCGTAGGCGCCAACGATGTCGTTAACCCTGCCGCCCGCACGCAGACTGATTCGCCGCTTTACGGCATGCCGATTTTAGACGCCGACAAGTCTCGTTCGGTCGTCTTTATCAAGCGTTCAATGAATCCAGGTTTTGCTGGCGTGGATAACGAACTTTTTTATCTGCCGCAGACGATGATGGTCTTTGGAGACGCCAAAAAAGTCATCACCGATATCACCGCCGCCGTTAAAAAGAATTAATTCCTTCCGATTTGACGAAGAGCCCGCAGCCTTTCTCCGCATTTATTGCAGCGCTGACAAGGCCTCATTCCCCGAGGTCTTAGACAAGAGAAAGCGAGATGAAAAGGCGCGCCCTGGGCGCGAGAGAGGACCTCTTTTTTAGAAAACTTCGCGTAGGGAGCCGTGATTTTAATTTTAAAATCAAGCCCTCTTTGAAGAGTTTTTTCCATCGCTTTAAGAAATTGCGGCGTCGCGTCGGGAAAGGGATTTCCGCTAAGGATGGCCAAGGCGATTTGGGGAATTTGTCGAGTCGCGCAAAAAAGCCCCGCTTGCCCCAGCAAAATAATATTGCGTCCCGGCAAATAGACGCTGGAATCCGGATCCGAGGATTTGGGAATAGAATGCCCGGAAAAACTCCAATGCCCTTGTCCCAGAAAATTCTTGACGGGGTATTCCGCAATCGAGAGTTCCTCAAGTCCGGAGTTTTTTATCTCGGTCAAGAAACGCTTCAGCCAATATTGTTCCGCTTTTTCCCAGCGGAACCCGCAGCGGATATAGAGCGGATAGACCTTAAATCCGCGCCTGAGCAGGGAAAAAATCAAGGCCGAGCTGTCGAGCCCGCCGCTGGCTAGAACGCAAACCGATTTTTTTTGCACAGAATTTGTCCCCGACAGGAATCGAACCTGTATCGCCTGCTTAGAAGGCAGGAGCTCTGTCCATTGAGCTACGGGGACGATGGTTTATTTTACAAAAACGGCTTGCGCCTTGGAGATTCTGGGTTAAAATTCGTATCCCAGAAACGCGCCGAAGGTATTCCAGGGATTAAAGCCGCCGCGCGCGAATCCGACATAGCGCAGGCCGATCTGGGTATGATGATATTCAAATCCTGGAGAAATTTCCCAGGTCGCCCAGCCGAAATTAGAGGTCGCCGTTCCTGAGCCCAGTGAGGCTAGCGATCCCGAGCTTGAATAATTGTCATTTTCGGCATCCATGGCCCAGCCAAGACCAGCTCCGAGATTAAATCTCCAATCCGAGTTTATCTTAAACGATTTTTTCGCCTCGGCCAGTAGGCGCAAGGTATTGTTGGTGATAGTATCGGCAAAAGCTCCGGTAGGAGACATTGAAATATTCCCTTTGGCTGAAACGTCGGGGCCTCCATAAAGATACCCGATGCTTCCGCCCCATTGAATTCCGGAATTGTCTCCATAAAAGATGCCAGCGCGCGCGCCGTATCCGCCGTACACATTTGCGGAGTATCCACAAGAAGATAATCCGGAGCACATGGAGTTGAGTGTTTCCTGAGCTGTTTGTTTCGAATTACCAATACCCAAATAATCCAACGCCCCGAACGGATGCCAGGTTCCTGTATCGTCTGCGCGAAGTATTGCTGGCTTAAGACATATCCCCAGCACCAAAAGCCCGACAATTCCCATCACTCGTTTCATTGACAATCCCCCTTTTATTTTTTCTGGCATACGGGGAACGCCTGAAACGAATCAGGCGGACGTCCAATCCCGAGCCACGCCAGTAACCCAGAATAGTCCGGCCGCCCTTTCACGCTGCCGAAGCAGCGTTATCCAGCGGCTGAACATTCATACTGGCGTGTGCCGATCTCCTATTGGAGTATCAGCTCAACCATTCCCGAGGAATGGCTTACGAGTTTCAGCCAAGAACTATTACGACTCTGTGATTCTATATCAATCAGCGCGAGGGATGCAAACGACGGGGATAAAAATCAAGCGCTTGACAAAAAATTTCCCCTTGACGCGCCGCTTGCAAGGGCGATGAGGGACATCGATCTGCTCGGCAAAATGGAAATGCCGCGCCGGTTAACATATTTTTTCTAGGCCCTTTGCCGGAAGGGTCCTAGGACTTTAGACCCATACGGATTTTTGGAGAATCGTGATAAGATGAAAAAGACGCACAAGCATGACGAGATTTTTTGGAGGCAGTCAAAATATGAAACAACTGGAATTTCTGAAAAAATGGACCGCGGCCGGACTGGCCTTGGCGCTTTTGCTTGAGGCCCCGGGCCTGCGGGCTTATGCCGCGATGGGGGAAATCTCTAACCCCGGAGGGGAAATGGCCTCTCCCGTTGGAAAAATCGAAGCGCCTCTTTCCTTTAATACGGATTCTATCAGCGCCGAGAATCTCAATGGATCTGCCGCCCAAATTGAAGCCCTAGGCTCGTCCTTGACGCCGCAAGAACAAGCGCGGCAAAAATTTGAGACCGCTTTATCCAGGCAACAACTGAAATCCAAATTGTCCGGGGCTTCTGAGGAAACTCAAAATCGCGGGGCTCAGGCCTACGACGCTGTTTTAAGATCAAGCGCCTTGGCTCAACAGGCCGTACTCAATCAAAAAACCTCCGGCGGATTTTTTGGCGGGAAATTAATTCCAGCGCTTAAAAAAGCCTTTTCTCCTTCTTCTATTAAGAGCGTCGGCTCAAAAGCCCAAGGGGCTCTAGCCCGGATCTTTGACGGTTCAGAGTCTACTTCGCGCATTCTGCCCGGGCCGGACGGAAGATCCTTTGCGGTCATTGAGCGCTCCAGTTCCCGGAGTTTTCGATTCACATCTCTTGCGCCGAGCGCAAACAGGGTCGTTTCCGCCGCGCAGGTTCCGCAGCCGGAATCTCAGAATTCAAATACCCCGCAAGGACCGCAAAAATTTGCCCCGGCGGGTTTTGCGCTCAGTTCCGTCCGCATTATTTTCTCCGCCGCGGCGGTAGTTGCGGCCCAAGTCATGGCCGTTCATTTTTTACCGGCCGTGTTCGGCCTTGTCG
>JAKAQV010000099.1 GCA_021819565.1 bacterium
TTAAAATAACCCGCAAAGACCGCAAAAATTTGCCCCGGCGGGTTTTGCGCTCAGTTCCGTCCGCATTATTTTCTCCGCCGCGGCGGTAGTTGCGGCCCAAGTCATGGCCGTTCATTTTTTACCGGCCGTGTTCGGCCTTGTCGGCGTCGCCTCGGTTTGGGCGGTGATGGGAGGCCTCTTGGCTTTGCCGGCGGCTCTTTATACGCGCTATCGTCTTTCCCGCCATGACGCTCCGCGCCTCAATAAGGTCAAATGGATTTTAGACGTTTCTATCGGAGCTTTAATCGGGGCCGGAGCTTTGGCTTTGCCCTTGGTGGCATCCGCTATTTCAGCGCCTGTCTTGCCCGCCTTGGTGAGCCTCGCCTCTTTGTCGGGAGTTGGCGTTTTGATGACGATGGCTGGCGGCGGAAGCGGAATGAATTTTCTCTTGGGCGCGGCGTCCTTGGCTGGCATTAGCCATTTCATCGGAGTCGGCGCCTTGGGGGCTTTAAGCCTTGGACCGATTTTTGGAATGGCGGCTCTTCCGGCTATAGCGACGGTTTCTTTCTTCTTGAGGTTTCTAATCAACGCCGCCGAGACCGGGCAGCCTTTTACGATTCCGGGAGCCTTGATGGGATCCAAAATGCGCTTTCCAACTTTTACCTGGGTGATGACCGGAGTCGTTTTTGCCTTGCTGAGCGGCTTTGCCCCGTGGCATGAGAATATCGCCTTTTTCGCTTGGAATCTGTTTGGAGATCCCAAAACCCATTGGGATAAATCCAAACCGTGGATGCAGAATCTTCCCGTCATTTTGACGAATTTCAATGTCCTCTATGCGGGCTTATTTCTTTTCGCGGCGGCGACGGGTTTTACGGCTCCTGCGACCTTTTTGGTTCTGGCCTTTTTGCCCGAGCGTATCGCCCATCTGACCGAGTTTCTGCTTCAGAAATCTCTCCCGGCGTCTTCCAATCAGGGTTTAACCTCCCAGGCGCAAACGCCTCAAACCCCAAGCGAGGCCATGGCCGCCCAGATGCCCAATGTCAATCGTTGGCTGAGAACGGCGACCTTTATCGCGCTCATGCTCGGCGCGGCGGCGGCGATGGGTTTTGGAGTCTTTGGCATTCACCAGCTTCTTAAAGTTTCCGTCGCGGCGGTTATTCTCGCTGGAATTCCGTTTATATTCTCGGCTCCGCTCATTAAGAAAACGCAAAATGCGACTGATACGGATCCAACGAAAGACCCCGCCATTTACCGAGTGGTTGACGATCTGCGCGCCCTGGAAAACGCCAATCGTCCCGGCAAAAAGCCGATTCCAGTTCCCGAGGTTGTCATTTTGCCGACTGAGCTTCCTAACGCCTTTGCGACCGGGCCGAGCCCGTTTCACGCGATGGTCGGCGTCACTCAAGGGACCAAGGAGATGCTTTTGACTCCGGAAAATTTGAGAAAAAACCTTATCAACGCGATTGCGGCCTCTAAGCCGGATGGAGACGCCTTTAAGGTTCTGAGGCGAACGATTTCCGAGACCATTCCCGGAGCGACCGAAAATGATTCCCCGGAGGCTTTATCTCAAGTCGTCTCCAAGGCGAGCGCTTCCGATATCGAAAAATTGGGCGAGAGATATCTCAGAGGCGTTTTGGCCCATGAGTTTACCCATGTCATGGATCGGCATATGCTTTCCGGTTTCATTATTGGAAGCGTTTTAAGCGCGATTAACTTCGCGGCTTATTCATTAATGTGGTCGGTCATCGTCAGTCACCGGATGATTAAGAGTTTGTTTCCTAAAAAACAAAGCGCAGAAGTTCCCGCCGGCGTTCCTCTCGGGCCTAAGGACGAGCGTTTTGTGCCCTTGGCCATTCCGGCGATTGCGGCCCTTCCGGCCCTGGTGCGGCTTTTCCTCGCTCTGTGGGCGCCGGTGTTTTTGAGCATGCTTCAAATCGCCGCTTCCCGCAATAACGAGGCGCAAGCCGATGAAGGCGGAGCCCGTTTGGTCAAGGATCCGCAAGCCTTGGCTGCGGCCTTGGTCCTTTTGACGAACTGGCGCCCTTCTTCGAAATTTAAATTGAGCGAAGAAGATGCGCTTAAGCTCGCGATGGACTCTCATATGTTTACCGTCAGCCCAGCCGAGCAATTGGCTCAAGCCGGGCTCTTGGCGAAACCCGATGCCCCCAAAGCTCCGACTCTTTCCCGCGGGGATGATTGGTTGTTCTATCTGATGATCATGAATCATCCGGAGACGCCCGCCCGCATTAAAGAGTTGTGGCAGATGTCCGAAGCGCTCAAAGCACAGGGAATTCCCCCGGCGCATTACCCAGAAAATCCGCTCAAGCAATAAAGCCAAGTGAATGGGCTTCACTGAAATGATGAATTTTTGGGCGCAGTAATTGTAATTAGACAGCCTCTTATTGGAAGTTTGGTATAATTTCTCAACGGGCGTGTAGCTCAGCTGGGAGAGCGCCTCGATGGCATCGAGGAGGTCAGCGGTTCGATCCCGCTCACGTCCACATTTTTAGAGAGGCATTTTGTTTTTAGGTCTCCACTGCTCCATTCGCCAAGGTTTTCTTGAGGCTCTTAACTACGCCGAGTCTTTAAAAGCTCGGGCGATTCAAGTTCTCCCTTACCGCCGACACGCGGATCCCGAAGAAGAAGATTATTCCGGCTTCGTTGAGAGATTTTCCCAAAGTTCAGTCAAGAGACTCTATGTCCATTCTCGATTTGTGCCTAATCTCGCGCTCAACGACGAGAAAAAAAGACTTTCTTCGGTGGCGCGTTTGTCTTATGAAATCAGTCTCGCCGCTCGACTCAACGCCGAGGCGTTTGTCCTTCATTTGGGCGCTTATTCCGATGGAGACTCCATTTCATCTGGAATCAGTTTGGCGGCTCGCTCGATTCGCCAGGCCCGCGAGGGAGCGGAAAAAAACGTTTCTCTCTGTATCGAAAATGTTCCGGGCGGAGGGAGAAGGCTTGGCGGGACCTTGGAAGAATTGGCCTCTTTTGCGGAAGCTCTCCAAAAAGAAGACGCTCGGATTCCCGTTTCTTTTTGTCTCGACACCGCCCATGCCTGGGCCGCGGGATATTCGATAGCGGATTGTGAAGGGATGTCTCGCTTTTTAGAGAGAGCCGTGGAACTTTTGGGAAAAGATAAAATTCGCCTTTTTCACCTCAATGATACTCATTCGGAATTAAATTCCCACCGCGAAAGTCATAGCTTGTGGGGACAAGGGGTTTTAGGTTTTGAGGGGCTTAAGGTTCTTTTGTCCTCAGAAAATTTTCGCGACTCCTCCGGGATTTTAGAAAGTCCCAAACCGGGAGAAGCCGAGCGCAAAAATTTCAAAAAACTGGAAGAACTTAACTTAATCCCACCTTGCTGAGATTTTTGATTTAAACCGGGATTTCCATTCCTTCCTTGGCCACTTCGCAAACTAAAGGAGATGATTTTTGGGAAATGAGATTCTGGGCGTCCGAAGCCATTCGGTCCAGGACCGAATCGGCATAGAGAGAGTCCTGATGAAATAAAATCAGGCGTTTGACATTGGCTTTAATCGCGAGATCGACGATATTGAGAAACCCGGAATGGCCCAGAGTCTTATTTTTTTCGTAGTCTTCTTGGGTAAAATGGGCGTCGTGAATCAATAAGTCGGCGTTGCGGCAAAGGCCGGAAAATTTTTCGTCGTAATCTTGAAAAGCGGTCACTTCTGGCCCGTAAATTTCAGCGTCGGGAGAATAGACCACCTTTCGGCCTTCCGACTCAATTGAGAATCCAAGACTGGTGCCGGGATGATTGGCGTGAAAGGCGTGAATGATGAGATTGGGAAGAACTTTATAAGAGCGTTCTCTTAGTTCATGGAGTTCAAAGCGGGCCTTGGGAAGGGGTTTTCCCGGAGCTTTAAGGACCTCTTCAAGTAAAACCGGAATACCTTTCCCCGGTTCGGGAGCCGCCGCGATATGAATAAGCGTGTCCGGAGTTTGAGCGGAGGAGAAAGAAAGAAGTCCTTCGACATGGTTGTGGTGAAAATGGGTGAGAAAAACCCGGATTTCCCTGGCGGCGCGGTTTTTAAACTCCTCGTTGAGAAAATTGAGTCCGCTTCCGGCGTCGAATATAAGCGCGTGATTTTGATGAGAGACTAAGATCGCGGGAGTGTGGGTTCCGTAACGAGACGGCGTTGGAATGTTTTTTGCGCGCGAACCTAGAATTTTGACCTTTAGGACGGCGGGGCCAAGGGAAGTGGCGGGCGCTGGGGCCGGGCTTGCCGCCGGAGATTGAACCGCGCTTTGGCCAGCGCTTGAAGCGGGGCTTCCGATGATTCCCGCGATGGTTTTGGCGAAAGTGTTGACGTCGTAGGGCTTGATGATAAAACCGGCAGCCCCCAACTCTTTAGCTTTTTGTTTTTCTGACTCAAAAGATTTTCCCGAAACCATGACGACCTTGATGTGCTTGGTCGCCGGATCGGTTTTTATCTTGTGGCAGAGGGTCAGCCCGTCGATGCCGGGCATGAGTATGTCTAAAACCACTCCCTCGTATTTTTTTTTCCGAAGGGTGTCGATGACTTGAAGGCTGTCGGAGACCAAATCAACGTCAAAGCCTCCTTCGCGCAATAAATCGCTGGAAAGGCTTCCCGTGAGTTCGTCGTCATCGACCACCAAAACAGAGGGCATAAGTCTATTCTATAATTATATGACTATAGATGAAAATTATAGCAGGATTGTTACGGGGAAAAAACTTTCCGGCGCACTCTGAAAAGGGGGTTAAACCCATTTCAGGGCGGATCAAGCAGTCTTTGTTCGATATTCTTTCTCCGATCATTAAGGGCGCCCGGTTTCTGGATCTCTTCGCGGGAACGGGGGCCGTCGGTTTTGAGGCTTTGTCTCGCGGCGGCGCGTTTACCTTTTTTGTCGATCAAAATAAAAGGTGCGTTCGTTCAATTGACGAAAATATCAAATCTTTGGGTTTGAGCGAGCGCGCCAAGGTTTTTGAGGGAGATGTTCTCGATGATTTGTCCTGGATTCCCTTTAGAGCGGGCGTGGAATCCTTTGACATCGTTTTTTTAGGGCCTCCGTACCGCGATATCAAAAATACCCCCTTGTCTCTGACCTCAAAATCGCTAGAGCGGGTGATGGAAGCCCGGCTCCTCTCAAAGGGGGGATTGCTTATTTCTCAGCGGCACGTTAAGGAAAAAGTCGATGTTCCCCAAGGGCTTAAGATTGTCAAAGAGACAAAATACGGAGATACCCTTTTAGTTTTCATGCGCTTGACGAATCCTTAAGCGCGGCGGGGCACAGAATCCGAGGACCACAAAAAAGAGGCTTGAGAGTCCTCTTGGGGATTTAATTCCAAGGTCACGATTTGAGCGGGCTGAAGCCCGATGTTTTTTCCGCAGAGAAAATAAACCATATCTCCCAGTTGCGGCTGGTGCCCGACTAAGACCAAGCCTTCATAACGCAAAGCCCAGGGCTTGATTTCATTAAACAGTTCCGGTGCGGTCAGGATATTTGAGAGAGGCTCAAAGGATTTCATCCCTTGGGGGCAATTAAGCGCGGAATTGATCTGAAGAGCGGTTTCATGCGCGCGCTTGAGCGGACTATGGAGAATCATTTCAGGAATTTTCCCCGCGTCTTTGATGAGTAGTCCCGCTTTAAGAGCCGCGGCCTTGCCTTCTTCGGATAGAGGTCGATCAAAATCGGAAATAACGCCGGCTTCTCTCGCGGAGGGAGAATGTCCATGACGAACGATGTAAAGTTTCATTAGAAGAATGATCGAAACGAATACCAAAACCTCTCAGCTATTTTATCAGAGAGAGGCCTTTTGCGCCAAAAATCAAGGGATAATTCGCGGGAAATCGCGATATCTTCGCTGAGGGCGGCGGATAGTTTGCTTGAGAAAGATTCGTCGAGAATATGCAAATTGAGCTCAAGATTCGACAAAAGGCTTCGGTGATCGAGATTATAAGAGCCGACAGCGCTCCAGGTTTTATCGGCGACCGCGGTTTTCGCGTGAAGAATCGGCCCCGGCCATTCATAAATTTTGACTCCGTGCCTCAATAGATAATCGAAATGATAGCGCCCGGCTTTTTGAACCCAGGGAAGATCCGAAGCGCCTTGAACCAGGATTTTGACATTGACTCCCCGGCTTGCGGCTTTAACCAGGGCGCGGGTTATGCGGAAATCCGGAACGAAATAGGCGTTGGCGATAATCAGTTCTTTCTTGGCGGCGTGAATCGATCTAAGATAAGCGGAACGGATTCGCGTGCGATGGAGAAACTCTTGATTTGCCGCGACCCAGACTTTAGCGCTTCCGGGTTTGAGATCGAAGTTTTGGGGAAAAGAGATGGGGCGTTTGGTCTCTTTATTCCAGACGATCCTAAATAAGCGGTCAATTTCCGCGGCGGCGGGGCCTTCAACTTTAACATGGACGTCATGCCAGTCGCTGCCGCCTTCTTCGACGGGCGCGTGATCATCGGAGATGTTGACCCCTCCGGTGAAGGCGATTTTTCCGTCTATCGCCAGAATTTTTCTGTGGTCCCGGCGGTTAAGCCCCCAGCGGGGGCTCCAGGGAACCAGGGGGTGGTATTCTAAAACCTGCACCCCGGCATTTCTAAGGCGATTGATAAAGACAGGGTCGATGTCAAAAGAGCCGATGGCGTCATAAATGATTCGCACCTTGAGTCCCGCGCGCGCTTGGATTTGAAGCCTGTGGGCGAATTCCCGGCCGGTCCTGTCGGCTCTGAGGCGATAAGTCTCTAAATGAATTGAATCCTTCGCGTTTTCAATGGAACGCCACATTTCTTCATAGACGTCTTTTCCGCGAGTTAAAAGGGTTAGTTGATTGCCGTCATAATAACGGTCGAGGTGACGGGCAAAGCTGTTGGCGCCCTTGCGGAGTTCCCTAGTTTCTTTGGTTGACACCTGTCAGTATAACAAATACCCCTTTTGGGTTCGGAAGCGCTTTTAAGAAAACTGTTACAATGGATGGGGAATTACCCCATGCCTGCGCATTCAAACAGCGGAAAAAAATCCCGCTTCGCTTTACGGGTGGCCAAGCTCTTGCTCAAGGGTTTTGCCTTAGGAATATTATTTTTTTCCTCGGTCTTGTTGGGGATATTCTTTTATTTGCCGCGTTTGATGAGCGGTTCTCGAACCCGCCAGATTTTAACGGAAGCCCTTCAAGAGCGGCTTCATCGTCCGGTTTCGATTGGTTCTATCTGGGCAACTTTCAACGGTCTTAAAATTCAAGATATCTCAATTGGCGGAGTTCCGGAAGACCCGGGAGTGCTATTGAGCGCTCAAAGCGTCATCATGGACCTTGATCTTAAGCATTTAATGGAAAAGCGGATAGAAATCGGCTCTATTCATTTGAGGGGGATGCATTTAAATCTTCGCCGGGGGGCTTCTGGCGATTGGAATGTCTCGCCGCTTTTTGCATCTAAGGATTCGGAAAATAAAGAAATA
>JAKAQV010000100.1 GCA_021819565.1 bacterium
GGCGCGAAAAGCCGCTTAAGCCTCCTGACCACACCCCCACAACCACATTAAAAATAGTGGTGAAATGTGGTGCTGTGGTCAGGAGGACGGCGGGGGTTGAGGGCAGGAAATTAAGGAAAGAGGAGGCGGGAAGTTGGGATGAAAATGGTTAGGAGCGAGCTTAAAAGTGGAAGGAAAGGAGGGCAGGTTTGGGTTGGGTGGTACGAGAAACAAGGGTTGAGTTGAGCGAAGAAATGTCATGAGGATAGGTTGGTGAGCGGCCGGAAACGGGAGGATCAGGATGAGAGTTTGAGACCGAAGGGCTGGGGGTTTAGGGTTCGATTAATGTTCGAAAAGGTTTGGAAGTCGGGGAGGTTTTGGGTTCACCGGGAGTCAAGGACTGGTTTTTTGGATCAGGAATCGGCTGGGAGACAGAGCCAAGGACAGCGATAGCGCGGCTTTGCCATTGCATAAACACCGTAAAAAATACGGTGTTTATGAGGAACAGTCCCCCTTGACTTAATTACTTATTTAACGCATAATATCCGTAGAAATTACGGTATTAGTGTATGCCTACAATCCAACACCCTTATAAAAAATCCTTTGATCGCCTCTTTGAAATCGCTGAGAGGCAACAAGGGTATTTTACCGCCAAGCAAGCCGAGGCCGCTGGCTTCGATGAAAAGAACCACTATTACCATGTCCGCTGCGGCAATTGGATTCGAGAATGCCGGGGCGTCTATCGCCTGTCGAAATTTCCAATCACGGAGCGCCCTGACATGATCGCCTGGTCGCTATGGTCCCGAGACCGAACGGATAAACCGCAGGGGGTGTATTCCCATGAGACCGCCCTGAGCTTCTACAATCTTTCGGATCTCAATCCGCCAAAACTCCACATGACCGTTCCTCCTGATTTCCGAAGAAGCGCTCCCATCCCCCAAGTCCTAGTTCTGCATCGGGGCATACTTTACGAAGATGAGATTGAGGACGCGCGGGGGTTTTGGGTGACAAAACCGCTAAAGACTATCGCCGATCTGGTCGCGGCGGGCTATGTAGAGGACACCTTTCTCCGCCAAGCGGCGCGGGAAGCTCTCCAGCGCGGGCTTATCAGCCAATCGAAAATCGCGGCCGACACCAGGATATCAGACGACGTGAAGAAAAAAATCCTAGAATTCATAAAGGATCACTGATGGAGAAGGCGCAAAAATACGCGACCGCGACGGCGTTCCGTCGCGCTTTGGAAGATAGACTCAGGCTGATCGCCCAAAAGGAGAATCTACCTATCGAGCGCCTCCGCCGGGAAATCGCCTTTGATCGATTCTTAGCCAGGCTCTTTGCGCGCAACAAGGCCCCATGGGCGCTTAAAGGCGGATACGCCCTTGAACTGAGAATGAAGGAAGCGCGCGCAACCAAGGACATCGACATGGCCTTAGGCGAAGTTCTTTCTCCGGGGAGGCCCTTGAATGAGTCGCTTCTCGCCGCGCTCGCGCGCGATTGCGGTATTTCAGAAGATATCGACGCGGCATTCCAGCTGCTGGACACCTACCTCAAATCCGCCTAAGTCCAGGAGGAAACGACAATGTCAAAAATTTGCACGAAAGGCGCGGCGAAAAATTTAGTTTTGCCGAAAAAATGACCCTGACGCCTCCGCAAAATTTGGTGCCATTCCTGGTGCCAAATGGCCATCATTTGGCACCAAAAATGAGCAAAAGCCAACAAAACGAAATTGCGCGTTTCTCGACGACAAACAAAAAATATCAAACTCTGTCAAAAAGTTCCGGCATGGGTGTAAGGCGAACGCTCTACCGCTGAGCTAACGGCCCGCTCGGGCTTTATTTTACAACACTTCCCGCGGATGCAGGGTTTCGGCTCTCCCTATCGCGGCGCCATTCTAGCGCTCGTCTAGGGTAATAAAACCGTAGAACCGGTCGTTTTGCGATCCTCCAGATCCTGATGCGCCTTGGCAGCCTCGCGCAAAGGATAGGTCTGGTTGATAAATATCTTGACTCCTCCGTCGGCGACCACGCTAAAAAGATCGCGAGCAGCCTCCAAAAGGTCTTCTCGCCTTGAGGTGTAATGAGCCAGAGAAGCCCGCGTTAAAAACAAAGAGCCTTTTTGCCCTAAAACTCCGATATCAAAAGGCGGCACGGGCCCAGAGGCGTTGCCAAAACTCACCATGAGTCCACGCACCGACAAACAGTCCAAAGAACCACTGAAGGTCTCTTTTCCCACCCCGTCATAAACCACCGGAACGCCTTCTCCCTTCGTGATTTCCCGAACCCGCTCAACGAAATTTTCGCGCGAGGAAATAATGACGTGAGCGCAGCCCGCTTTTCGCGCTAAACCGGCCTTTTCTTCCGAGCCGACCACGCCAATAACCTCAGCCCCGATTTTAGCCGCCCATTGGCAAAGAATTAATCCCACTCCTCCCGCCGCCGCATGCATCAAAATTCGCTGTCCCGGCTTTACTGGAAAAGTGCGCCTCAAAAGATACCACGCCGTCATGCCCTTGAGCATGATCGCGGCCGCAGTCTTATCGTCAATGGCATCGGGAATTTTGACCAGCCTATCGGCCGGACGCAATAAGACTTCGCAATACGCCCCTATCGGACTGGCATAGGCCACGCGATCTCCCGGTTTTAAGCCTTCCACCCCAGGCCCGATTTTTTCAACTCGTCCGGCGCCTTCCATCCCTAGAATAGCCGGCAAGGGCGTAGGATAAAGGCCGCTGCGAAAATAAGTATCGATATAATTGAGACCAACGGCCGTATTGCGGACTAAAACCTCTCCGGGTCCCGGAGAGGCGAGCGGAACCTCCACCCATTTAAGATTTTCCGGTCCTCCGATTTTATCAAGGCGAATAGCATTTGGCATGGCAGACCTCCCAGTAAGTTAGCAACTTAGCGATGAAAAACGATTTTCCCTTTTTTCATGGTCCACAGAACCGGAGATTGGCCGAAATAATAAGGAATCTCGCGATAGTCCTCGGCCTCATGACAAACCAAATCGGCGACTTTTCCCGCTTGGAGACTGCCATGGGTTTTTCCAAGACCCGCGGCAAAAGCGCCATTGACAATTGCGGCCGACAAAGCTTCTTCAATTTTCATTTTCATCTGGGTGCAGGCAATCGATAGAACGATGCGCATATCCCAACAAGGGCAGGTTCCCGGGTTAAAATCGCTGGCTAAAGCCACCGCAACGCCCGAATCAATGAGTTTTCGCGCGGGAGGATAAGGTTTGGAAAGAAAATAATTGGAACCGGGAACCAAGCTGGCGATGACCCTGGATCTCGCCAAGGCGCGAATGTCGGCGTCGCCGATATGGTCTAAATGATCGGCGCTCAAAGCCTCAAATTCGACCGCCAATTTCGCCCCGCCGCTTTGCGATAATTGCTCCGCATGAATTTTAAGCCCCAAGCCCGCTTTTTGAGAAGCCTTAAAAATTTCGCGGGACTCTTCTTTTGAAAAGTAACCCTCCTCGCAAAAAACATCCGAAAACCGGGCCAGATTTTCGCGCGCGACTTGAGGAATCATTTCATCAATCAAGCGCCTGATATAAATCTCCCGGCGATCTTTAATCTCGGCAGGAATGGCATGGGCGCCAAGAAACGTCGAAACGATTTCAAGAGGGCCTTCCTTTCCCACTTGAGAGAGAACCCGCAAAATTTTCCGCTCGTTTTCCCAATCCAAGCCGTATCCTGATTTCGCTTCTAGCGTCGTGGTCCCGCTCTCCAAAAATTTCCTCGACCATTTCCTTAAAAAGCCCGCGAGATTTTCTTCGCTGGATTTGCGCACCAAATCAACCGTGGATAAAATGCCCCCCCCCAAAGAGGCGATCTCGGAATAGCTTTTCCCTTCAAGTCTTCGTTCAAAATCGAGAATTCTGGGAGCGGCAAAAACCGGATGAGTATGGGAATCCACAAAACCCGGCAAGACCACCCGGCCCTCGGCGTCAATAATGCGGCATTTTTCCGGACTGGTTCTCTTAAGAACGACCTCCCTGGGGCCAGCGGCGAGAATAAGGCCTTCTTTAATGAGGACCGCGGCATCCCGAATCATTCCGACGGAATTGAGATCGCGCCCGCGCCGGGGTTCGTCAAGCCCCGGGAAAGCCAAAAGCTGCGAAATATTGAGAATCAGAGTTTCTTCCACGATATGATTATAGGACTTTTTCCATTTATGCTAAAGTCAAGTTATGAAATCCGCGACTCCAAACCGATTGATCCATGAGAAAAGCCCCTATCTTCTCCAACACGCGTTTAACCCCGTCGATTGGCGCCCCTGGGGAAAAGAAGCCCACGAGAAAGCCCGGATGGACAACAAACCCATCTTTCTGTCTATTGGATACTCCACCTGTCACTGGTGCCACGTCATGGAAAAGGAAAGCTTCTCTCATCCCGATATCGCGGAAATTCTCAACAAAAATTTTATTCCGATCAAACTCGACCGGGAAGAACGCCCTGACATAGACAAAATTTATATGACCGCCGTCCAAGCGATGTCCGGCCGGGGCGGCTGGCCCCTCAATGTCTTTTTAACGCCGGACTTAAAGCCTTTTTACGGAGGGACTTACTTTCCTCCCGAACCGCGATGGGGAATGCAGGGGTTTCCCCAAATTCTAAGCCGAATCGCGGATTTATGGTCCAAAGAACAAAAGGGGATCGCCGCCGACGCCGAACGAATTTCAGAGGCGCTTAAAGAAATTCTCGAGGGCCCCGCGATCGGGCCGGATCTCGATTCCACGCTTTTAGACCGCGCCTTAAACGCTTTTGAAGGCTCCTTTGACCCCGAACATTTTGGCTTTGGGGGCGCGCCCAAATTTCCCGTTCCGGGAAACCAGGCGTTTCTGATGCGCTCCTTTGTAAGGACTCAAAATCCCAAAGCCAAGGAAATGGCGCTTCAAACTCTAAAGGCCATGGCCCAAGGCGGAATTTATGATCATATCGGTGGCGGATTTCACCGTTATTCCACCGACGCGTTTTGGCGCCTGCCGCATTTTGAAAAAATGCTTTATGACAACGCTCAGCTTGCCGTCAACTATCTTGAGGCTTACCAAATCTCCAAAGATTCCTTCTTTCTTAAAGTCGCCGAGGAAACCATCGAATACGTCTTAAGAGACATGGCCTCTCCCGAGGGAGCTTTTTATTCAGCCGAAGACGCCGACAGCTTGCCGACGGCGGCGGATTCTCATAAAAACCTAAACCAGGCAGGAGAAAAATCCGAAGGCTTGTTTTATCTATGGGATGAAATAGAAATAAGAAACGCTCTGGGAGATGAGGCCGCTCTCTTCTGCCACTATTACGGAATTACTCCCGAAGGAAATTTGTCCGCCAACGAGAACGGCGAGTTTGAAGGCAAAAATATCCTTTATAATGCGGAAGCCTTAGATAAAACGGCCCGCCACTTTGGCCTCTCCCCGGCCGAGGCGGAATCTAAAATTGAATCGGGAAGAAAAAAACTTTTGGAAATCAGAAGCAAGAGAATTCGCCCCCTGCGCGATGAAAAAATCATTGCTTCCTGGAATGGGCTGATGCTTTCAGCCCTGTCCCGGGCCCATGAAGCGACTGGGAAACCAAAATATTTAAGCGCGGCCCAAAAAGCCGCCGCCTATATTCGCGAGAATCTCTACTTGCCGGAGTCAAGCGTTTTGGTCCACTCCTCCAGCGTCAACCCTTCTTTGAGCGAAGGTTTTTCCGACGATTATGCCTTCATGGCCCAAGGGCTTTTGGATCTTTATGAAGCAGGCGGCGACGAGTCAAATTTATCCTGGTCTTTAGAGCTCTCTGAAAAACTCATCAAGGATTTTGCCGCGTCTTATGGAGGGTTCTACCTTTCCAGCGAAAAGGCAAAAACGGGGCTTTTCCGCGTTATGGACTGCGCCGATTCAGTCGAGCCCTGTTCCAGTTCGGTCGCCGCATCGGTTTTATTGCGCCTTTCCCTGATTTTAGACCGCGAGGATTTAAAAAACATTTCTCTTAAAACCCTGCGGAGATTTTCCGGGCTGATGAATGAGCGGCCGCTTTCTCTTTCCAACATGCTATCGGTTTTCCAGATGTCTTTATCAAAACCAGTTTTGATCGCGGTATCCGGAAAAGCCGCGTCAAAAGAAGGGCATGCCCTCTTAGCTGAAATCCGCCGCCATTTGATTCCCAATAGGGCGCTTGTCTTCATTCCTGAAAACCCCGACAAGAGTTTGCTTCCAAATCTATTTAAAGAGATGAAAACGATCTCCGGCAAACCCACCGTTTATGTCTGTCGGGACCTGTCTTGCCAAAACCCGGCCACGACCGTTGGTGAATTATCAAAACTTCTCCAAATTACAAATTAGTAGGATTATCTACTAATTTGCTGAAATAGCGGTTTTCACAATGTTAAACTGATGTCATGATGCCTTTTTTAAGATTAGAGACTCGAGAACTGATGAGTCGGCTTTCGGAGCGCCCCGTGCTTATCCAAATCCTGATCGGACCCCGGCAGGCGGGAAAAACAACTGCGTTATCCCAAGTCATGGCGCAAGCCTTGATTTTAGCCGTCCAAAACAAGACACAAAAAGATATCGATGAGGATCTCGAGTTTTACGGGCGTTTGGCGAAAAACGCCGTCGGAGCCCATCTCATCCGAGCGGGCCTTGAAGTTTTTTATTGGCGCCATCGAGATGAGGAAATAGATTTTATCGCGCGCCGCGGCAAGAATGTCCTTGCCATAGAAGTCGGCATCTCTCAAAAGAAAGAAACCAATGTTCTTGAGCGCGCAGCCCGCAAATGCGGTATTGCCAAGACCCTTCTGGTGGGCCCGGGCAAAACAAGCCTCGACGAATTTCTGCGCAGTGATCCCCTTTCCTTTCTGTAAGCGGCTCTCAATGGACAGCTTTCAACCTTCTGCCTCTGGACTAAATCTCCATAAAATTCTAAAGTTATCTTAGGCTCAAATTTTTTAAAGGCTTAAGGATAAAAACCATGGCTCAGTTTACTCTTGACGGAAAGAAAGTCGAAGCCCCTGAAGGCTCTCTTGTCATCGACGCGGCAAGGAAAGTCGGCGCCGAAATCCCCCATTACTGCTATCATCCTTCTCTCGGAAACCCCGGAAACTGCCGCCTTTGCGTCGTCGAAGTGGAAGGAGCGCCAAAACCGATGGTTTCTTGCCGGCTTCCGGTCAAGGAAGGCATGGTCGTCCATTCCAACAGTCCTCAAGCCCTCAGAGCGCGCTCTTCAGCCCTAGAGCTTCATCTCGTCAACCATCCTTTAGATTGCCCGGTTTGCGATCAAGCCGGAGAGTGTGGGCTTCAAGATTATTACATGAAGCACGGACAATACGAAAGCCAGGTCCGGGAAAACAAATTACACAAAAAAAAGCGCATTCCCATCGGGCCCCACGTGATGCTCGATCAGGAAAGATGCGTTCTCTGCACAAGATGCACGCGCTTTACGGCGGAAGAGAT
>JAKAQV010000101.1 GCA_021819565.1 bacterium
TATCTCCTCCTATCTTAAATCCCAGCCTTCCGATAAGCCCTTAAGCCAGGCCGCGCTTAAGCATATCGCCGCCCTCAAAAAAAATATCGTGGGCTCCTCCCTTTCATCGCCGAGTTTTGACTTACTTTCACGCTTAAAAAGCGGCCTCCCCGCCGGAAAACTTCAATCGTCTTTTGAACACTCAACGCAAAAAATGGATCTATTTTTCGACGCTCGGAATTCGATTAAAGGCCTGATTAAGGAGAATCAATTTCCTTCCAATCATGCGGGAACCTGGAACTCGCGGGGAAGCTCTCCTTTTGTGGACAAACCCGAGGTCCAGGTGAACGACATCGCTCAAAAGGCCGTCGTCGAGGCACTTTCCCAAAACCCGGTGGGGCGGGAAGTGCTGGACCATTTTACAAATAGAAAAGGCGTTGTCCGCCTGCCGGATTTTCTGGTTGGGGAGATGAAGGGATTTTCTTTTGCCGAAACCCACCCGGGAGAAAATCGTATCGTTTTTAACAAGAAATATTTCTTTCAGGATCAGTCTTTCTCCAAACTTTCAAGACAAGAGAAGCGAAGTATTCTGTCTAATTCCAATAAAATGAACGCTTGGCTGGCCAAGCATCCCAAGAGCCTCGCTTCCTTTATCAAAAACAATGATTATGTCCTCGCTCATGAGCTGACCCATGCCTGGCTAGACCGCAAGATTCCTCTGGGTCCTTACAATCCGGCTGATGAACTTGAAAATGAATATCAAGCCTTTACCACCGAGGCGCGCTACGTACAAGCCCAAGTTTTAGCGCATCCAAAATCATCGTTGGCCAATCCCCAATATGGGGAGGAGCTGTCAGCATTAAAACTGTTACTGGGCAATTATGACGAATTTCGCGCGCGGATCAAGGAGGAGTATTTAAACGGCAGTTTCGTAGGAGCGTCCGATATTCCCAAGGCAAGAAAGATTCTTGAAGCGCAAGAAAAAAGCTCTTTACGCCTGGCGATAGCGTCATTGTCTTGGCCCATTGTAAAAAGGGAGGCGCTCAAGATTGTCGGTTTACGAAAGACGGAGTCGGCTCTAGACAGGTTTCAGGAACACTATAACGCTTCCACCAGCGATTTTGAAAAAAATCAGTACCCCAAGATGCGCCGAAAAGCCGCTTCAGATTTTCCTAAAATAGCCCGAAATTTGATTCTTGAAAGCCAGAAAGCGCCAGAGGGTCTTGCTTATTCTTATCTGAGTGGCGCTAGAAAATTGGCGGATTCGGCTCTGGCCAGCGATCGAGGCTCTGCCGCGTCTAATCACGTTTTGGTCGATTCCATAAAATCATCAGCAGCGAAACGCGCAAAGTTAGAGCTTATGAGGGCGTCAAAAGTCGAAAAAACGGGTTCATTTAAACAGTATTACCGTCTTTGGTATGCCTTGAGTTATGCCTCTCTCGCTCAAGATACTTCGCTCAATCAAGAAGCATTTCGACTCTCAAAAGCGTTCATCATCAAAGCGGTCAAAATATCCGAAATAAATTTACCGGGAAAGGCTGGCGGCGACGCCTACTGGAGGCTCCAACAAGCGAAGTCTCTTTCCCTGCTAATAAGGGATCAAGCCCTCATCAATCAGGTCAAAATGGCGATTGGGAAATTGAAATATGTGCCCTAAATCCAAAGGCTTGTCATTGGCGTTTATTCTGGGGTTGGCGGCCTGCTCGCGCGCGCCCGTTTCTTCCAACTCTCCCGTTAATTATGTCGCGCCAGGGCTTTTTTCCTGTTCCATTCCGGGCGATTGGCGTGTTTTGGGGCAAGACGAATTCTCTCTTGCGAGTTTCATTCCTCCTTCCGGCCAGAGGCATGTTAAGGCCATGATCTCGGTCCAGTATTATCCGAAGTCTCGGTATGCAAGTCCGGAGAAATATTATCGCCACTGGAGTTACGTCGCGGCGACTAATGTCGCTGAGGATTTAAATCCGCCAAATTCCCCCATTTCGCCACAAGAAATGGGCGATAGCTCTATCCCAGATGCAGGAAAAGGAAAGCCCCTTGTGTCCAAGGTCGGGCCTTTGATAAAAAAGAATATTGGCGCAGATATTGCCTACTTTTTTTCAATCGAAGAGCCGATCGATAAGAATATTCACTCCTTCGGGAGGGCAAAAGAACAGGGGATAGAAGAGCATTATATAATCCCCTATCGAGGCGGACTCTATACGATTTACTTTTTAGGTTCTGCGGCAACGGCCTCAGAGGCTGAATTGGTTTTTGAAAATATGGTCCACAGCTTCAGGCCATTGGGGGTTCCAAAGAAATAAATTGCCACCACTTTACCTCTTTCACCCCATCGCGGTCCATTTTCCGATCGCGCTTTTATCCTTAGGCTTTATCCTGTCGTTGTTGGCGGGATTTTTGCGAAAAAAGAAGGCTTTTGAGTGGATTGACTCTGTGGTTTCTTGGCTTTTATGGCTGGGCACTCTTGGAGCTTGGGCGGCGATGGGGCTTGGACTTTTAGCCGAAGACAAAGCCCCGCACGTGCCTGAGGCCTGGGCAGTTCTCTCCGATCACAAAACCCGCGCTTTTTGGACGGTCGGAGTTTTTAGCGCTTTGTCTTTATGGCGGATCCTCAGGAAGAAAGACCGTCTTCCCCAAACTCTCTTGTGGGCTGCCGCTTTAGGCCTTCTTTTGTCGACCGCCTATCTCGGCGGGCGCCTAGTCTTTGACTTTGGGATGGGGGTCGTCAAAGTCGGCTGGGGCGGCTAAAAGCTGTTCGCGCTAGATGAGGGTTTAGGCCCCAAGGACAAGAGATAATCCGCCACATCCGAAATTTCGGATTGCGAAAGAACTTTTCCCCAAGAAGGCATGAAAATCATCGGAAGCGGTTTTGAGGGATCGGCGGGAGCCGGCTGAGGAACGCCGTTAGTAATTTTTCGGATGAGTTCTTTCCGGCTATATCCCAAGGAAACCTGAGTCAAACCCGGAATCTGGCCGCCAACGACATTATTATTGGGATATCCGCCTCTCCCGTCTTGCCCGTGACAAGCGACGCAACCCGCTTTATTAAAAAGGATATGGCCGCGCTCAAGGGCGGTTAAACCCGGCTTATTCCAGGGCCGCTCGGCATCGGTCCAGGCCTGGCCTTTTTGGGCGGAGAGATAGGCGACTAAGGATGTCAGTTCATCCTGGCTTAAATGAAAATTGGGCATGACTGTTTTGGGATTCCAAGAGTGCGGGCTTTTAAGCCACAAGGTCAGCCACGCCGGACTTTTGCGAAAACCGATGAAAGTAAGATTCGGTCCCCATGTCCCGCCTTGATTTCCTATTTGATGGCATTGCATGCATCCCAGCGCGTGAAAATAAACATCTCCCCTGGTCACGGGATCCTGGGAAACGGTTTGACAGGCGGATAACACCGCCATTAAAATTCCAAAGCCGATTAAAGTTTTCTTCACCATTTTAAGCTCCTATCCAAAGCATTCCGAAAATAAGGGGAAGATAAAAGAGAGAAGCGAAAAACAAACGCTTCGTGTCCGCTCTTTCCAGTCCCCAGCTGGCCTTAAGGCCTAAACCCATATAGGCGGTTCCGACGCACAAGGCTCCCAATTCATATCCCGTTCCCGCCATGCCGCAAAAGGCCGGCAAAAGAACGACGGGCAAAACGGAAAAAGAATGGAGCGCGATCTGAGCCGAGGTAATTTTCCCCTCGGGGTCCAAAGCCGGCATCACCTTAAAACCCGCCCGGGCATAATCCTCCCGATTCATCCAAAATAGCGCCAGAAAATGCGGAATCTGCCACAAGAACTGAATTCCAAACAAAATCCAAGCCTCCAGAGAAAGGCGCCCCTGAGCCGCAGCCCAGCCGATCAAAGGCGGCATCGCCCCGGCAAAAGCCCCAATCCAGGTCGTCTGCGGAGTCGTCATTTTAAGCGGCGTGTAAATTAAAACGTATACCGCCACCGTCAATTCGGTTAAAAACAAGGTCAGGAAATTGGACTTAAACAAAAGAATCAAAAATCCGGAAAAAGCCAAGATAAAGCCAAAGGCCAACGCCTCTTTCGGAGCGATTCGCCCCTGAGGAATCGGGCGCTTTTTGGTTCTTTCCATCAAGGCGTCTTGTTTAAACTCGAGCCACTGATTTAAACACGCACTGGCAGAAGAGCTTAAGGTCACGCCCAAAAGCGCCCAATTTAAATGAGAGCCTGAAGCTCCATGGGCCAAAACGTATCCCAAGGCCGCAGTCATCGCGACCAAAAGCGAAATTCGCGGTTTGCAGAGAGACAAATAATCTTTAATCATTTTAATTGATAGGCGCGAAACGTCCACACGACACAAGAACCTAAAAGCAAAGCTCCCAAGGCCACATGGATTGAGGTCAATAAAGCGCCGGCGCTATAACCCGGCTGCATATCGAGTGAAATCCGGCGCATATAAGCTAAAAGCCCCAAGGCGACTTGAAAAAAGACGAAAATACCCGCGAAAATGGAAAGCCCTCTTAAACTTTGAACCTTACTTTTCATCCCCATGACGGCCAAGATAATCAACGAAATCGCCGCGCCAATGGACCAACTGTAATGGAGAAAGCCGTAATTTCCTGAGTGTCTTAAAACCGCGCCAAAAAGAAGCTGTAAATACAAAGCGCTTACCGCCGCCGCGCCGTATTTCCAAAGCCCGGATTTTGAGGTCTCAATTTTAGATTGGAATGATTGCGAAGAAGCGTCCGCTAAAATCAAAAGAAGGCAAAAAACCGTTTGTCCGAGTAGCGCGTGAAACACCGCAATCGATGGCGGCAAAAGAAGAAGAACCGTCAGCCCCCCTAAAATAGCCTGAAGCAAAATGGCGAAAGCGATGAGATAACTCAAAAGCCGGATGGGTTTGGATAAACGAGAAAAATAAGCCCACAAAGCCAAGGCCCAGGTCATAATGGCGACAGAGCCGGCAATCATCCGGTGTCCATGCTCAAATAGAACTCCTCCGGTCATCGGCGGAAAAAACTTGCCGAAAGAAAGCGGCCAATCCGGAACCGCCAAAGCCGATCCAGTCGAGGTCACCATCGCGCCGACAAAGACCAAGACAAAGGCGCAAACCGCGGTGATAACGGCAAAGAGATGAAAAGAAGCGGGGGTTAAAGGAGTTTCAAGCGAGGCGGAAGGAACTTCACTCATGAAAGGCGAGGGGCGTCCGCCGCATTTTTGCGAACTTCCATATCGTGGACCGTTTTAATAAGAACCGCTAAAATCGAAAAGACAAAGGCAAGCAAAATGACGCCGCTAATGATAAGACCGCGCAAAAGCTCGGGAGAACCTTTCGCGCCGAAACAAACCGCGCAGGCAAAAGACGAGCGCGAGATTTGATTGACGAGCGGAAAGAGAAAGCTCATAGACTTTTATATTTCACCCTAAACCAATTCGCGTAAATAAGCCCAATGATAAAGCCGACAACAGCAGTTACTCCCGTCCCGATCCAATCTTTTCCCATCCCCATTTGAAACTGATAAGCCACCCAGCCGCCAATAAAGACCATCAAGGATAGGCTCGTGATGATAAAAAACAGATGAAATTTCTTAAGCGACATTATTTTTCCGCCTGCATCGCCACCGGCGCGTGAACGGCATGACCAGCGACAGCCACTACATCAAAAGAAGGTCCGGCGATTAAAAAAAGAACAAAAAAGACTGTCACGCCCAAAAGCCCATAAATAATAACCCGCTCGCCTTTTAAATGCATAAACACCGCAGCCACCAAGGCGGATTTTAAGGTCGCAATCGCCAAGGCCACCGCCACCGCCATTTTAATGGGCAAATGCCAATAAGAAACCAAAACGGTGACAACCGTTAAAAAAAGAAGCGCGCCAAAAACCGTCATATAGGCCCGGACATTCGGGCCATGGGAAGAGTGCTCGTTTGACGCGACTGCGTTTGCGCTCATATTGCCTCCAACTATAGCAGGTATAAGGCCGGAAACAAGAATATCCAAACGATATCGACAAAATGCCAATAAAGTCCGGCGCCTTCAACGCGGCCTAAGAAAAGCGGGTGATCAAAGTCGGTTCTTGAAAGATAAAGCAAGGTCGAGTTGACAATAATTCCGCCGATGACATGAAGACCGTGAAGGCCGGTCAAGGTAAAATAGACGGCATGAAAAATGGAAGTAGACGGAAACTCATTGTGGCGGAAATGAGCGCTGTATTCAATTCCCTTGTTGATTAAAAAGACAAAGGCCAGAAAAATAGTCAGAGACATATAGGTTTGAAAACCCTTGAGATTTTTTTCATGCGCTTTGGCATAAGCCATGACCATCGTAACGCTGGAGGTGATCAAAACAAAGGTATTGATCATGCCAAGGGGCACGTTTAAAACATCCCAGCCGCGAGGCCAGGTGGCCGCGCCGAGCCTTAAAACGATATAGGTCGTAAACAAAGTCGAGAAAAGCATGATCTCGGAGGCTAAAAAAAGCCAGATCCCGAGTTTGGCGTTAGTGACTCCGGTGGATTCTCCAGGCTGATGGACCAGGTTGTGATCAGAAACGGCAGTGGCGGAACTCATGTTAAGCTAAAACCTCCTCGTTTTGAGGCACCCAATCCGTTTTGTGCCCGGCCGGAGAATACTCATAGGGACCGTGATAAACGCGAATAGGTTTTGTGAAATTGCCATGCGGCGGCGGGGAAGGACAAGCCCAATCCAAGGTCGTCGCCTGCCAGGGATTGTCACCTGTCTTTTCGCCATGCCAGATGCTGTGGAAAAAATTATAGATAAACGGCAATTGCGCCAAGAAAAGAAGTCCCGCAAAAGCAGAGCTGACGACATGAAGAGGTTGGGTCGGAACGCTGTGCAAAGCCGCCATCGGATCATAATAGCGGCGATCTTGGCCGGCGAGTCCCTGAATAAACATCGGGAAAAACACGCCGTTCATGCAAATAAGGCTCAGCCAAAAATGCCAGTGTCCCAAGGTGTCATTCATTTTTCGCCCGAACCATTTGGGAAACCAATAATAAACCCCTCCCATCAACGCCAAAAGCGATCCCGGAACCACTATATAATGAAAATGGCCGATGATGTAATAAGTGTCATGCAAATAAATATCGGTCACGGTCAGGCCCAAAGGCAGACCCGTCAATCCTCCGATTCCAAACATCGGCAAAAACGCTAAGGCAAAAAGCATCGGGGTCGTAAAACGAATAGAGCCTCCACGCAAGCTGAAAACGAAACTCGTCAAAATGGCGACCGACGGCACCGAAATAATCATCGTCGTCACCAAGAAAAAGTCGCTTAAAACCGCGCTCATGCCGCTGATAAACATATGGTGCGCCCAGACGACAAAGGCCAGAATCCCGATTGCAATCATGGATCCCACGATCACGTTATAGCCATGAATGGGCTTTCGGGTATTGTTGGCGATGATTTCCGAAACAATTCCCATCGCCGGAAGCAAAAGAACATAGACCTCGGGATGG
>JAKAQV010000102.1 GCA_021819565.1 bacterium
CGATCTGGTCAAGACGTGATTCGCGGGCAAGACGCTTGGCGGCCTTTGGCCAGGCTTTTGGGAAATCCCTGGTCTCAGAGCATCGCTTGGAAATTTGTCCAAGAGCGCTGGGATTTCTTAAAGGAAAAAGTGGGTGGCAAGGGAGCCGAGCGCATCATCCAGGGTCTAGCGGGAATGGATGAGCCTGAATATTTAAAAGAGATTCAGGCGTTTTTCGGCGTCCCCAAAAATCAGGTGCCGTCGGCTAAGAGAAGTTTGGCCCAGACAATCGAGTATATCGAGGCTGGAATCAAATTTAAATCAAGCCAGGCCCGTCCTTTTTCCGATTGGCTCAAAAATCGCGGTTGAAGCAGAAAAATTCTTTTTCTTTCTTCCTGCTTTTCGCCTGCCTCCTCTTTTTGCCAAGGGTTGGGTGGAGCGACGGCTTTACCTCATCTGATTCCGACAATCAAGATTCTGCTTCGACTAATATTGATGTGATTCCCGATATGAGTTGGCAGGTTTTCGATCATCCGGGTGAAATTTCTTATCACTTTAATCCCACTTCGTTGACTCGCTATCAGGGCACTCTGGTCTCCAATAAGTTGGGCGGACTTAAATTTGGTTTTGATGCTAGCTTGAGTAACGACGGCCTTAATTCGATCGGGACGTACCAGGATTTGATCGGATACCTGGGATATAAAAATTGGGTGATGCGAGCAGAACAAAGCCGTCTTTATGGGACATCGTCTTGGAATGGGGCTTTGGCGTCCGGTCAGTCCGGCCAGACTAATTTCGATAATCAGTATACCAGCATCGATGCCGTCTATGAACTTGGGATTAGTTATATCAGTCTTGGCTATTCGTCTCTTTCTTTGCCTGTCGCGCTTAATGCCACCCGGGCACAATGCGGATATTCTGTTTGCAATATGAATGGGACCTCCGTTTATGATCCTAATTATCCGCTCAAAACTTTTGAATTTGATTTCGGTTGGGATACATTGGCTGGAAAATTTTTAGATCAATCTTTAAACTCAAATTCAAGCTGGGGCTTTTTTTCGCGCGGACTTGTCGGTGTTGGAATTGGACAAGCCCGTCTTGACTCGCAAACGATTTCCTATGCCGAACAGCTCAATGGCGAATATCCTCTTCATTCCAGCGTGTTTACCAATATGATTGACCGCGCGGATGTTTCCTTTGGAGTCAAATGGGACCATCAGTTTTGGAATATCCCGACCGCTCTCGGAGTTGGCTATGAAGCCGGGACTTTCGTTGTGATGCCAATTACCAATGGCGGCACTCCGAATTATTTCACCGGTTTCGGCCTCAATATTCATCCCTTTTTCCTTTTTTATCAGGGTCCGGTCATTCGCCTCTACGCGCGGTGGTAGTCGGGCGCTCGCCGATAAATTTGATATTCGGCTAAAAAAGTGATTTAATGTTATGCGTTTTTCGCTTTAATTAAAAAAAGGAGCCGCTTATGTTTTCTCCCGCATCCATGAAGCCGGAGTTGTTGATTATCTTCGCCGTTTCCATTTTTGCTTTGTTTGTCGCCATGGCTCTCATTCGCTGGGTCTTGGCCAAGGACACGGGAACGCCGGAAATGCGCAAAATTTCAGACGCCATTAAAAGCGGTGCGGAGGCTTTTTTAAGGCGGCAGAATAAGACGATTGCGGCCTTGGCCTTGGTTTTAGCGGCCGTGATTTTTTTCCTCTACGCCTTTGTCCGTGCCCACAATTCCCAGGATCCCGCGCTTCCAATGACCTTGGCGATTTTGATTACGGCCTCTTTCTTGATTGGAGCGCTTTGTTCCGTGATCGCCGGATATGTCGGGATGTGGGTTTCAATCAGGACCAATATCCGAACCGCTTCCGCCGCGCGGGATTCCTTGGGAAGCGCCCTTCAAACCGCGATACGGGGCGGAGCGGTCAGCGGGCTTTTCGTCACCGCGATGTCGATTCTTGGAGTCGGCGGGCTTTTTGCGGCGCTTAAGTGGATGGGCTATGATTATTCCCAGATTCCCTTTATTATCGTCGGCTACGGTTTCGGGGCTTCCTTTGTAGCGCTTTTTGCTCAGCTGGGCGGCGGAATTTACACCAAAGCCGCGGATGTCGGAGCCGATTTGGTGGGGAAAGTGGAGGCGGGAATTCCTGAAGACGATCCCAGAAACCCCGGAGTTATCGCTGATCTAGTAGGAGACAATGTCGGAGATTGCGCCGGAAGGGGAGCGGATTTGTTTGAGTCGATGGCGGCGGAAAATATCGGAGCGATGATTCTCGGCGTAGGTCTCACCCCGTTTTTCGGGTTTAAGGGCGTTCTTTTTCCCTTGGTGGCGGGCAGTCTGGGAATTCTTTCATCCATTGTCGGGATTCTGATTGTGAAAGTCAATGGAGATGAGGACCCGATGAGCGCTTTAAACCGCGGTTATTGGGTTTCTTCCATTCTTGCGGCATTTGGGTTTGTTTGGGCCGCGCACTGGCTTTTAGCTTCCGCTCAGGCGCCGCAGGCTTGGGAGTATTATTCCGGTTGCGGCCTGATTGGAATTCTGACAGCCCAGGCTTTTGTCTATATCACGCAGTATTACACCGAGTCGAAGTATCGCCCGGTCAAGGAAATCGCGGAGTCTTCCGAGACCGGCCCCGCGACCAACGTGATTGCGGGAATTTCCGTAGGGCTTGAGTCGACGGCGCTGCCGGTTTTGGTGATCGGCGCGGCGATTCTCGCTTCCTATAAATTGGGGTCTTTGGCCCTTGGGGGACAAGGCGGCATCTTTGGAACCGCGGTCGCGACGATGGGAATGCTTTCGACTGCCGCTTATATTTTGGCGATGGATACCTTCGGCCCCATCACCGACAACGCCGGCGGTATTGTCGAAATGAGTCAGCAGCCGGAACAGACGCGACAAAAAACCGATCGCCTGGACGCCACCGGAAATACGACCAAGGCGTTGACGAAGGGATATGCCATTGGGTCCGCTTCATTGGCGGCGTTTTTGCTTTTCTCGGCCTATTTAGACGAGGTGTTTCATTATACCTCTCATAGAATTAGCGTCGATATTTCAAAGCCGGAGGTTTTTGTCGGAGCTATTTTGGGCGCGATGCTGGTTTTCTTATTCTCGTCCTTGGCTATTCGCGCGGTCGGCAAGGCGGCTTATGCCGTCATCAGCGAGGTTCGGCGGCAATTTAAGGAAAAGCCGGGCATCATGCAGGGAACCGAACAGCCCGATTACGGACAATGCGTCGACATCGTGACCATTGGCGCTCTGAAGGCGATGGTTCTCCCGGGGCTTTTAGCGGTTGCCGGCCCGGTCCTTACCGGGATTGTCTTTAGAGTTTTTATCACCCATACTGAACCCACCATTGCCGCCGAGGCGGTGGCGGGATTTTTGATGGTGGGCACTATTGCCGGAATATTGATGGCATTGTTTTTTAACAACGCCGGCGGGGCTTGGGACAATGCCAAGAAATTTATCGAAACGGGAGCGCATGGCGGAAAGAAGTCGGACGCCCATAAAGCGGCGGTGGTTGGAGACACGGTCGGAGATCCCTTTAAAGATACCGCCGGCCCATCCTTGCACGTTTTGATTAAACTTCTAGCGACCATTACGCTCGTTTTGGCTCCGCTTTTCGTATAATAAACATCTAGGAGAGTTTTATGCAACCCCAAGGAAATCCATTGATTAGCTTGCTTCCAATTGTCGCTATTTTTCTCATTTTTTATTTTCTGCTCATTCGCCCACAGCAGAAACAGCAGAAAGCGCACGAAAAAATGCTTGAAGCTCTAAAAAAGGGCGATAAGATTTTGACGAGCGGCGGTTTTTATGGAACGATTGTCGGAATCAAGGGCACGGATTTGGAAGTGCGGTTCGCCGAAAACGTGAAGCTGACAGTCGCGCGGAGCGCGGTCGCGAAATTAATTTCTTCCGGCTCGGAAGATGAAGCGGAATTGGTCTCCAAATAAATGACTAAGCTTCAGGCAAAATGGGCGTTGGTCGTTGGCGCGGTCGCGCTTGCGGTTTTTCTTCTGTATCCCTCCATTAATTGGTATTCCCAAAGCGCGGCGGAAAGGCAAAAGCTGGAATCTTTAAGGCTGAGACCTCATTGGTTGCTCAATCTCGGGCTTGATTTGCGCGGCGGAACCTATTTGCTCATGGAATTAGACGTCTCGAAGCTGGATCCCAAGGAATCCGTGTCTGACGCCTTGAACCGCGCTATCGAAATTATCCGCAACCGGGTCGATCAATTCGGCGTTTCTGAGCCCTTGATCGCCAAACAGGGAGATCGCTGGATTGTCGTTGAGCTTCCGGGCGTGACCAACACCGAAGAAGCAAAAAACCTTATCGGTAAAACCGCGCTTTTGGAATTTAGGATGGTCGATAAATCCGATGCCGCGCAAAAAGCTCTCGGTAAAATTTCGGAACTGGCAAGCCCTTTTGTTGGAAAAACGATTGTCGTTTCCACGGAGGCGGCGAAATTAGTTCCCAAAGAAGACGTTCTTGCTAAAGGGAAAGACGGTTCTCTCTATCTTCTTTCAAAAGACGCGCCCCTCACCGGGGCTCAGTTAGAGACGGCTCGAGTTGAGACCGGCGGGGATTACGGCATGCCGGATGTCGCTTTTAAATTCAAGCCCGAGGCGGCCAGCGCTTTCTCAAACCTGACCGGATCCAATGTCGGCAAGAATATGGCCATTGTCTTAGACGGCGTGGTCTATTCCGCGCCCGTCATTAAAAGCCGCATTTCCGGCGGTTCTGGAATCATCGAAGGGCAATTTACGATTGACGAAGCCAAGGATTTGGCGATTGTTCTTCGCGCCGGCGCTCTTCCCGCTCCCGTAAAAATCATTGAAGAGAGAACCATCGGCCCCACGGTCGGAGAAGATTCCATCAAAGCGGGCTTGATTGCCACCGCCATTGCGGGCATTTTTATTCTCGTCTTCATGGCGATCTATTACAGCATGGCCGGGTTGATCGCCGATATCGCCTTGATTTTAAATCTTGTTTTTTTGCTTGCCTGCATGTGCTACTTCGGTTCGACCTTGACCTTGCCGGGAATCGCCGGCGTGGTTTTGACCATCGCCATGGCGGTCGATTATAACGTCTTGGTTTTCGAGCGCATCCGCGAGGAGTTGGCGCTTCAAAAGCCGGTTCGAATCGCTCTTGAGGCCGGTTATGACCGCGCGTTTACCGCGATTTTCGACTCCAATATCACGACCTTGATTTCATCGATATTTCTCTTTCAGTTCGGAAGCGGCTCCATCAAGGGTTTTGCCGTGACGCTGGTCCTGGGATTGGCCATCTCGATGTTCACCGCCGTTTGGCTGACAAGGCTAATTTTTCAAAGTTACCTTGCCAATCGCGACATCACTTCAATTAATATCGGATAAACCATGCAACTATTTCCTAAAACTCATTTCGACTTTCTCGGTCTGCGCTGGAAGTTTTTCGCCATCTCAGGGCTTTTGTTGGGCGGAAGCGTCGTGTCTTTGCTGACGCGGGGCATTAAATATGGGATTGACTTTACGGGAGGAACGGAACTTCAAATCAGTTTTGACAAAAAAATTGACACTTCGGATTTAAGAAAGGCCCTAACAGTTTCCGGTTTAAACAACCCCGCGATTCAACGCTATGTCGGAAGCAATACCTTCATGGTTCGCGTTCAGAATCTCAATGGGCAAGCGACCGATGCCTTGGATTCCCAGCTTAAAAATCTCGAGGCGGCCTTGCCCGGCAACGCCTTCCATGTCGACAGCAAATCCTACGTCGGTCCGGCGGTTGGAAAGCATCTTTTCCAACAGGCCTTGTGGGCGATTGTCCTGTCTTTGTCGGGAATTATCATCTATCTCGGATTCCGGTTTTCAAACCCGATTTGGGGCTTGGCCGGCATTATCGCTCTTTTTCACGATGTGCTCGCCACTTATGGATTTTTTTCCTTGATGGGTTTCCATGTCGATTTATTGATTGTCTCTGCCATTTTGACCATTGGCGGCTATTCCATTCACGATACCATCGTTATTTTCGACCGCATCCGCGAAAAATTGCGCATTATGCGGAAAGAATCTTTAAGGCAGGTGATGGATGAGAGCATGAATGAAACTCTCTCCCGGACCATTATCACCAGCTCCACTGTTCTCATCGTCGTCTCGATTCTATATTTCTTCGGCGGAAAGGTGATTCACCATTTCGCCCTGGCGATGGTTTTCGGCACCATAGTCGGCACCTATTCTTCAATTGCGGTGGCGGCTCCCTTGGTTTATGAATGGACTCTTCGCCATGAGCGCGGGCGCCCGGATGAGAAACCCGTTATCTCTCAAAAAAATTCCGCTTCTTCCAACAATAAATACGAGCGAAAATCTAAAAAGCCCGTCAAAAATGCGTAAAATCGTTGGGTTTAAGATTAATCTGCGCGCTTGGGAATTGTTAAGGCGCGCTAAAAAAGAAGGGATATCCCTTGAAGTTTCGCAAGAAGCCCTCCAATCGGATTTAGACCGCATCGTCAAATCTCTTAAGCCCGCGATTCTCTTTGATACCTTTGGCGTCGATGATCCCGATCAGAAGACTTTTTCTCCGATTCCCGGAATCGCCTATAGTTTAATCTTGGCGACCATCGGCGAGCCGGCCTTGCCTCTTCAACCCGTTTCCGTTGGTTCTGAAACCTTGGTTTGGGAAATGGCGCTGGAGGAATGTCGGAAGTTCGCGGTTGAAATCATCAATTCCGAAGCCCAGAAGGATTCTTGCGAATTGACCCCGGTCTCTCTTTTGCTGGCGCCGGAAATCCAAGAGGCGGCCATCAAAAAAATGGATGGGAGTAAAATCGGAATCGCTTTTGAGGAGAGCCGGATGACGCCTCTTCTCTCTTCCGTCGCGTCTTTGAGTTGGATTTCAAAAATCAAGAAGAAAAAGCCGAAATCCCAAACTATTCGCGAGCCAGGCGCCGATAAAACTCCCGCGGAGAGTTAGTTTGTTTCGGCGGGCGGCTCCGTATTTAGCTTACCTTTATCTGAGTCTCGTCAAATGGACGACGCGCTTGGAAATTCTCGGAGAAGAAAAAAGGGCGCTTCTCCGCGCCAAAAACCAGCGCTTTATTTACGCTTTTTGGCATAATCAGCAGATGTTTTTTACGACCAGTCACCGGGGGGATAATCTCTCGGTTTTAGTCAGCCTTAGCCGCGATGGAGAAATGATCGCCAAGGTCATGAGCCTGTCTAAAATTCGCGCCTCCCGCGGTTCTTCCTCCAAAAACGCTTCCGCCGCCTTAAAAGAGAGATCGG
>JAKAQV010000103.1 GCA_021819565.1 bacterium
CGATCTAATTCAAAAAATTAAAGAAGGGCTTGATTTTTACGGCGCGGGCCTATCTTCTGTTTTTGCCGTTTGTTTGAAAAATGCGGCTTATTATTCGATGAGTTTGGGATTTTCTTTCTTGCCGCGCTGGGCCGCTTGGGCGGCGGGGGAAACCATTGGCGGCCTTTTGTTTTTCGCCGCTTTGTGTGGATTGTGGATATGGCTCAAAAGAGATTTCTTTGATCCGGCGGCCTGGGCTTTGATTTCAACCTTGGTTTTGCATTTATTTTGGCCCTGGCATTACGACCGCTATTTGATGATGCCGCTTCCGCTGATTTTGCTGGCATTTTACGATGGGATGAAGCGCTCGGCTGTTTTTGTTTTGGCGGCGCTTTTGTTTGCCCAGATGGCTTTTTATCTCCCCCAGTTTTTGTCTTTTTCCGGGGAGATAAAGCAGATGGAGCTTAAAGAAAGTTACGCTTGGCTGCGCTTTCATACAAACCCCCAGGATATTTTGTCGAGCGCGATGTATGTGCGAGACGGGTTTTACTCGGCTCGTCCGAGCCTTCCCTTGGCGCTAAAGCCTTCCGCGGAATCGTTGAATCAGTTTTTGGCGAAACATCAAGTTCGCTACATTTTATGGGAGGGAAATTTAGACTTGGGGCTCAGCGATCCGGGAAAGTCGCCCATTTATTCCACGCTTCAAAAAATTGATCAGGAATTGCAAGATTCCAGATTTTTTAAACTCGTTTATGAAAACAGAAGAGAAGATTCAGCGATTTATCAAGTCCGATAATTTTTTCTGGGCGCTTTTGCTTGTCTTGTCTTTCGCCGCCTTTCTTCCGTCCTTGGGCGCGCGAGATTTCTTTTACGATGATCAGCCTCTGGTGGGGCACAACCCCATTCTCGAAGCGGGGTGGAATTCTTTCCCGCGCCTTTTTTCGACCGGGTACTGGGAGTCGGTGAAAGGAAGCCGCGCTTCCGTTTCCGAATATCGGCCCATCTTGATGGCCACTTTCTTTGCGGAAGAACGCGCGTTCGGGAAAAATTTACTGGAAATGCACGCCTTCAATCTTTTCTTAAACTTTTTGGCGGGCGGGCTTCTTTTTATTTTGCTTAAGCGTCGATACGGCTCTTTAGCGGCGAAGGCGGGATCTCTTTTATTTGTCGTGATGACGGTTCATCTGGAGAGCGTTTTTTTACTGGTCGGCCGTTCCGAGCTTTTGTCGGCGGTTTTTATTTTTTCTTCCTGGATTTGTTTGGATTCCCTCGCCCCAAAAACGCGTCCTTTTTGGGGAACTTTATTTTATGTCTTGGCGCTTTTAACCAAGGAGTCTTCCATTATGTTTTTGCCGGTTCTTTTTGGAGATGACTGGGTGTCGTTAAAAATGGTTTCTAATTTCAGGGCTCGGAAGATGATTTATGCTTTGATGATTTTATTGAGCCTGGCCTATTTGGGTTTAAGGATTCTTATTCTCAATCATCCGTTTCATGGCGGAAACCCTTATTTTACGACTGGCCCTTGGGTTAAATTTCTGACCATGAGCCTTTTTTTCTGGCAGCGCTATTTTTGGCCCAGCGTTTCCGCTGTCGGGATTTGTTCTGATTTTACCCGGCCCTTGATCGCCGATGCCGCTCAAACCTCGCTAGCGGCCTTGAGCGCGTTTCTGTCCCTCATTTTTTTAATCGGAATTTCGTTTTATTTTTTATTTTACCGGCGCTCGCGCTGGGCTTTCTGGGTCATTTTCCCCTTTTGTTTTTTGCTTCCGACCAGCCATTTAATTATCGCTTTGGACACCATCGGAGCGCAGAGGTTTCTTTATCTTCCTTCCGCTGCTCTCGCGGCGGGGTTTGGTTTTTGCGTCACTCGCTTGTCCGTCAAAGCCGGGATTCGACTTCTGTCGGTAGCCCTCATTTTATGGCAGGCCTCGCAATCATTCTCTCAAAGTTTTAATTGGACCACTCCCATTGGTTTTTATTCCGCCGCGGCGCGATGTAACCCGGTTTCCGCCGCAGCCCAATATTCCCTGGGGGTTCGGTTCTTTGAAAAGGGCTTGGATGCGGAAGGATTGATCCATATGAAACGCGCCGTTGAGCTTAACCCCAGATATGGAGATATCTGGTATGATTTGGCCCGGCTTAATTTCGACAAAAAATATTTTTCCCGCGCCCGGTTTTTCTTAAATAAGGCTTTAAGGTTGAACCCCCAAGATTCCGATAGCCATATTCTCTTGGGAGAAATAGATGAGTTGGACGGCCGTCAAAGGCGGGCGGGCCTCGAGTTTAAGAAAGCTGTTTTTCTCAATTCCAACAATCCCTTGGCTCAATACCATCGGGGAGCATGGCTTTTAAAATCGGGAAAGCCCAAGTTGGCGAGGCCCTATTTTGAGCGATTTATTCAAATGGATCCGCAAAATCCGATGGCCGCTCCCATCGCGAAATGGTTGGGAGAGTCCAAAGGTCGGTAGCCTCTTTTTAGTAAAATAGCTCGTGCGAAAGAAAGGGATTTTGATTGTCTTTGAAGGGCCTGATAAATCCGGAAAATCGACCCAGGCCAAGCTTTTAGCCCGCGAACTCGAAAAGCGCGGTTTATCGGTTCTTCATACCCGGGAGCCGGGGGGAACTCCGTTTGCGGAAGATATCCGGCATATTCTGCTCGATACTTCATATGAACTGTCGCCTTTAAGCGAACTTTTTCTCTACGAGGCGGCGCGCGCCCAGCATACGCAAGAGACCCTTTTGCCCGCTCTTAAAGCTGGAAAAATCGTCATTTCCGAGCGCTATGTTTTGGCGAGTCTGGCTTATCAAGGCTACGGACGCGGGATTCCGCTTCAGCGCGTCAAAGACCTCAACGCAGTGGCTTCCGGAAATCTCAAACCCCATCTGACGATTCTCATTGACGTCCCTGTTCATTCTTTTTCCCAAAGGATGAAAGGATCTCCCGATCGCCTGGAAAAAGAAGGGGTTGGTTTTCGCCAGCGCGTGCGCCGGGGATATCTTAAGCTTTCTAAAAAAGAGAGAAACATTTTCCTCGTTGACGGACGCGGGAGAATTGAGGATATCCATGCGAAAATTGTTTCCAAAATCGATAAACTCATTTCTTCTTCTGGGCGCGGGATATGAATTTCGGCGAGATTCTGGGGCAGGACAAGGCCGTTAGAAATCTTCGCGCGATTTTAGCGTCGGAAAAAATGCCATCGGTGTTTCTCTTTAGCGGCCCCGATGGAGTTGGAAAGAAACTCGCGGCTAAAATTTTTATTCAGGCCGTTTTGTGCTTGGCGCCGGATCAAAATCAATCTCCCTGCGAGGCTTGTCCTCATTGCCTGGCCGTCCAGAAAGAAATCCACCCGGATTTTAAGATGGTCGACTTGGCTTATCAGGCCAACTTGAGAGATGAGGAACTGTCAAAACAGCGAACTCTGCGCGTTGACACTATCCGCCATTTGCGCTCGGAAATGTCCATGGAGCCGATGATGGGAGGCTGGAAAGCCGCCGTGATTGTCGACGCGGAAAATTTGGAGATTGAATCTTCAAATGCGCTTCTTAAAATTTTAGAAGAGCCGCCTAGAAAAACGTTTTGGATTTTGCTGAGCTCTCAAGATCAGGCGCTGCCGAAAACCATTTTATCACGGGCTCTTAAAATCCCGTTTGCGCCTATTCCAAAGAAATTAGTCGCTAAGGCTCTGGCTGAACGGGGAATTAAATCAGTTCCGGCGCTTGAGCTATGCGCTGGATCTATCGGAAAAGCTTTGGAATTTTCAAAAAGGGAAAACTGGCCCGGGGTTTTAACCGAGAACCCTTTGTCCGCCGTTCAAGCCTGCGAATCTTTGCCGCGAGATCTGCCTTCTTCCCGGCGGGAAGCGGAGCTTATTTTTTTCTCGCTTTTGGAAAATTTAAGACGGTTTTATCATCAGGGGAAAATTTCATTTGAGCGCTTTGAAAAAGCCGCCAGAGATATCTCTTGGCTTAAAGTCGCCGTCCGCTCAAACGCCGATCCGCGGGCTTCCGTTTTACTGGCCTGCCTTAAAGCCCGTGAGGCGGGTTTAAAAACCTAGATTTATGAAGAAAATTTATATCACGACTCCCATTTACTATATCAATGCCGCTCCGCATATCGGACATGCCTATACGACGGTTGCCGTCGACGTGCTCGCGCGGTTTTACCGCAGTCAAAACCGGGAGGTTCATTTTTTGACCGGAACCGATGAGCATGGGCTTAAAATAGAAGAGGCCGCGCGCGGTTTGGGAATGGAACCTCAAGATTACGCCGATCAAATCTCGGAGAAATTTCGCGAACTTTGGAAACACCTGGATATCCGCTATGATGATTTTATCCGGACAACAGAAGAACGCCATATTCATTGTGTCGAAGACGTTTTCTCCCGCCTTTTAAAATCGGGAGATATCTATAAGGGATTTTATGAGGGATATTACTGCCTGTCTTGCGAGACCTACTGGACCGAGAAAGAAATTCTTCCCAATGAAAAAAATCTAAAACTTTGCCCTAATCCTGAATGTCGAAAGCCTTTGGAGCGGGTCAAAGAGGAAAGCTATTTTTTTAAGCTCTCAAAATATCAGGACGCGCTTGTTAATCATTATCAAAAAAATCCGGCTTTTCTTTCCCCGGCCCACCGCGCTTCTGAAATCGTCAATTTCGTCAAATCCGGCCTTCAGGATATCTCGGTTTCCCGCGCCAAGGTCAAGTGGGGAATTTCCGTCCCCGGAGATTCGTCCCAGACGGTCTATGTTTGGTTTGACGCCCTTCTTAATTACGTGTCGGCGGTTTTGGAATCTCAAAGCTTAAATCCTTCGGAGAGATTCTGGCCGGCGGACGCGCATATCGTCGGAAAAGAGATATACCGCTTTCATGCGGTCATCTGGCCGGCGATGCTTTTGGCCCTGGGATTTCCTCTTCCCAAGAAGATCTTCGCTCATGGCTGGTGGACGGTCGAGGGACAGAAGATGTCCAAATCAAAAGGCAATTTTGTCGACCCCTATGAAGTGACCCGTGAATTTGGGGTGGACGCTTTTCGCTACTTTTTGTTGCGCGAAATGCCTTTCGGACAAGACGGGGACTTTTCAATTGAAGCTTTGCGGCGCCGGTATAATTCGGATTTAGCCAACGATCTAGGAAACCTTATTTCCCGCGTCGTTGAGATGACCGATCGGTTCTTGGGCGGGAAACTTCCGTCCCAGAGCGATCCCGAAAAACATGAATATCCCCGACAATGGGCCGAGAAAACCGCGACGATTCAAGCGGCAATGGAAAATCTCAATTTTTCGGAGGCGCTTTCCATTATTTGGTCGGTGATTTCGAGCCTCAATCAATACGTCAACGAACAGGCGCCGTGGAAACTTCAGAAAACCAGTCCCGAAAAAGTCGAGCCGGTTCTATTTAATCTGGTTTGGTCGATTCGAATCGTGATGGGGTGGCTTGAGCCGTTTATGCCGCAGACCGCGGCCAAGGTCCAAGCCCAATTAGGGGTTCGACAATTGCCGCGCCCGGTGACCGCGGAGGAAATATTGGCCGGGAAATCGACAGCGAGTCACGAAATTTTAAAAGCCCCGCCTCTTTTCCCTAGAAAGATCAAAGCCTAAATTTCTGGCGGGCGGATTTTAAATAGCCGGCGCAATCCTTGGATGATCAGTCCCACCGGCCCCAACAAAACGTAAACAAAAAATAGAAGGAAGATGGCGTTTTGAGGGTAAAGGAAAATCGCAAAACCGGCCAAGACCACCGTCACTAAAACTTTTGGCGAGCGCGGTCTCAAGGGAGATATATTTTTAAAGGTCGGATAGGGGATGGTTGATATCATCAGAAAGGCCAGGATAAAAACAATCAGCGGAACCAGCGGATACAAAAGCGGTATCTGATCCATCAGAAATTTCCATGTGCGCGCCGGGCGGCCCTCTTCGACAATCTGATACAGAAGCACAAACGAAGCTAAAAATCCCGCGCCCGCGGGTATCGGAAGTCCGGTAAAATGGTTTTTGGGCGGAGCGGAGCCCTGGGCGGAAATATTAAAACGGGCCAGCCTTAAAGCTCCGCAAAGGGCATACAAAAAAGCCAGCGGATATCCCCAAGAGCCGTAATCCTTGAGAATAAAGCCGTACATCATGATGGCTGGCGCGATGCCAAACGTGAGAAAATCAGAGAGGGAATCAAATTCAATGCCGAAGACGGATTCTCCGTGAAACAGGCGAGCGACCCTGCCGTCAAGGGAATCGAAAACCATTCCGGCGAGTATGGCGGTCGCGGCGGTCGGAAAATCACGTTCATGGACCGATAAAAGAGCAAAAAAACCGCAGGCCATGTTCCCAACGGTAAAAAGAGACGGAGCTAAAACACGCCCGCCGCGCTTAAGACCTAATTTATCCATTCGGCGATCGCGCTCAAGCTGGCTAAAACTTTGTCTCCGGGTTTAACGATGGCGCGGGCAGTCGAAGGCAGATGAACGGCGACTTGCGATCCGAAAGAAATCAGGCCGTAGCGTTCTCCGGTTTTAAGAAGGTCTCCTTCCTTGGCCCACCAAGTAATTCTCCGCGCTAATAATCCCGCGATTTGATCGACGGTGATTTGCCTTTCGGGCTGTCCGCATTCAAGGGTCATCGAACATTTCTCATTGCCAAGCGCGGAGGCCAGCATCGCGGCCTTAAAGCTTCCTTTCCGGTATTCTATTTTCTTGACCCTCCCGGTGGCGGGAACGCGCTGGATGTGAACGTTTAAAAGAGAGAGAAAGATTCGGACCGTCGTTGTCTCTTCTGAACTTTCGCGGGAAACGCTTAAAACGGTTCCATCACCGGGAGAATAGATTTTAGAATCGTCCTTGGGCGTGGGGCGATGGGGATCTCTGAAAAAATAGCCGCAAAAAAGAGCCGCTAAAATCCCGATAGAGCCAAGGGCTTCCCCAAAAACCCGCGCTTGAGAAAAACGGGCGGCCGTCCAAATGCCCAAAGCGGCGACTAAAAGGGATAAGACGATAAACTTAATTCCTTGAATTGCGATGCGCATAAATCTTGGGCAGGGCGGGAATCGAACCCGCATGGCCTTGCGGCCGAGGGATTTTAAGTCCCTTGCGTCTGCCAGTTTCGCCACCTGCCCGCTTTTAGAATCTTATCATTTTCAGGGTTTCTCCCCAGCCGCGGCTATCATATCAATATTGTAAAATGAGGGCACGAGCATGGCTGA
>JAKAQV010000104.1 GCA_021819565.1 bacterium
CATCAATATTGGCTACGATAAAAACGCTTACCTTTATATATCGGACGTTCTGGGAGATAAAAATGCCGGAATTGAGTCCATCCTGAAAAAAAATCAACCGGTCATGATCCAGGTCGCCAAGGAGGCGATTGGGACCAAGGGGATGAAGGTGACGATGGCCATTAGTCTTCCGGGGCGGTATGTGGTGTTTACGCCATTTGAGAATTTCGCGGGAGTTTCTAAGAATATCGAGAATTCCGATGAGAGGGCGAGGCTTTCCGCCTTGATGCAGGGCTTTGTTTCCGGAATCTTGGGAGGCAAGGGCTTGGTCGCGAGAACCGAAGCGGAGGGAGTTCCAGCGCAAGAACTTGAGCGCGAAGTGCGCTATTTGTTGAGCCTTTGGGAAGATATCCAAAAGAAGATGCAAAACGAGCCAGCGCCCGCTCTTCTCCACAAAGATTTGGATTTGACCCTTCAGGTCGCTCGCGATATTCTCTCTGAAGATGTCGCAATCTTTTTGTGCGACAACAAAGAGACCTGCGAGCGTTTATCCGAATTCATCGATAAAATTTCGCCGGAGCTTAAAAAGAGAATCCAGTTCTATGACGGAAAAACCCCGATTTTTAAGGCGTTTAAGATTGAAGAGGGGATCGAGAAAATGCGTAAGCCCGTCGTTTCTCTGCCTAATGGCGGCTCCATAGTCATCCAAGAGGCGGAATCTCTTTGCGCCATCGACGTCAATACCGGACGCTTTACCGGTTCTAAATCCCAAGAAGAAACCGTCACTCAAACCAATATCGAGGCGGCAAAGGAAGTGGCGCATCAATTGCGCTTGAGAAATATCGGCGGCATTATCGTCGTTGATTTTATCGACATGAAAAAGGCTTCCAATAGAAACAAAGTCATGGAAGCTTTTGCGGCGGCCTTGAGAGGAGACCGCGCGAAGATCCGCATTCTCCCGATTACTAGGCTTGGCTTAATTGAGTTGACGCGGGAGCGCAAGCGCGAATCCACGGTCAAGTTAATCACCCAGGAATGCCGGGAATGCCACGGCTCAGGGCGGGTTTTATCTGAAGAGACGATGCGCATTAAAATCCAGGAAGAGATTATCGATATGACGCGCGGCCGCCCCGGAGGTCAGGTGCGCGTTTGCGTTCATCCCCTGATTGCGGAGTCTCTTAAATCCAAGCAAGGCATGATCGAAAAAAATATTCAACGTTCAATTAAGGTTGAATCAAGCCCCACGATTCCCTTGGAGGATTATCGCATTATCATCGAATGAGCGAAATTAATAGTCCGGCCTTTCGGGCCTTCCGCCGCTTTTTGATTTTGGCGCCGCTTCTTTTCCCGCTTTCCGTTTTCGCGGCGGCGGCTCCGATTTCGATTGCCTTTGCCCATACCGGCAACCCTCCGAAAATAGTTTCCGGCTACCGCTTAGGCTCCAATTATTTTTTAAGCGCGGATGAAATGGCGCGTCTGTATAAGGCCCAAATCTACTGGCGCCCGGTGTCAAAAATCGTGGAGTTAAGCCGCTCGGGAAATATCCTCGCTTTTGAGGCCAATGCCAACGCGGCCTCGGTGTCGGGGCGTTCCATTCCGCTTAAGTCGCAGGTGATATGGAACGCTTCGGAGGCTTGGATTCCGGTTTCTTTTTTGGAATCTCCCGCTTTCGCCGATTGGTCCGGAACGCCAGCCTTTTTTGATGAGCATAGGGCGCTTTTGACGATCGGAGAGTCAAAACCTATCCCGATTGTATCGGCGGCGAGTTCCCCCTCCCAGGCGCCTGTCAGCGCTCAAAACCAAGTTCCCTATGGCCATATCTGGGTTCGGAAGCTTCGCATCGTCATCGATCCGGGGCATGGCGGCAAGGATCCCGGAGCCAGGGGAATTGACGGGACCCTTGAAAAAGACATCAATCTCAAAGCCGCGCTCGAGCTTGCGCGTTTGCTAAAAAAGACGGGGGTCTTTGAAGTCAAATTGACTCGGCATAACGACACCTTTATCTCTCTTTCGAAACGCTCGGAGATTGCCAATCGGTGGAAAGCCGATTTATTTGTGTCTCTTCATTCTAACGCCGCTAAAAATCCCAGGGATTCCGGGTTTGAGACTTATTTTATGTCGGAAAAGGCTTCCGACCCGCATGCGCAGCGCTTGGCGGAGTTTGAAAACTCTTCGATTAACTATGAATCTAAATTCCGTCAGCAAGCGGAAGTTCAGATGCTCTTGGGGGAATTATCGAAAACGGAATACGTCAACGCTTCTTCCGAATTCGCGGGGCTAGTCTCGCGCGAGACCAGCGGAGAAGTCAATATTCCGGACAGAGGAGTTGAACAAGCGGGGTTTTATGTTTTAAGAGGAACCCATGCGCCGGCCATCCTTTTTGAGATGGGATATTTGACCAATCCCAAGGATGAGCGAGATTTAAGGAGCGAAAGTTTTCGCCAGCGCCTCATGCGCGGCTTATACACCGGCATTGTGGAATATGCAAAAAAAATCAATCATCCAAAAAAATAGCGGCTTAAAAGCCGAGTGTCCCATCGGAATTTTTGACTCTGGAATCGGGGGCTTGACTGTTTTTAAGGCGTTGCGCAAATTAATGCCGCAAGAGAACATGATTTATTTCGGGGACACGGCTCATTTGCCTTATGGCTCAAAATCGCGGGCTTCGATTATTCAGTTTTCGGTTGAAATCGCCCACTTTCTTTGCCAGCAAAAAATTAAGGCGCTGGTGGTCGCGTGCAACACCTCATCAGCGGTCGCTCTATCCGCGATTAAAAAAGCGGTTTCGGTTCCGGTTGAGGGAGTGATCGTCCCTGGAGCGCGGGCTTGCGTGCGGAGGGGATTTCGCAGAATTGGGGTCATTGGAACCGAGGGAACCGTTCGCTCTGGGGCATATGCCGCCGAAATTAAAAGATTTTCTTCCCAGGCCCGCGTTTTTGAAGTGGCGTGTCCGCTTTTTGTCCCCTTGGTCGAAGAGGGATGGTGGAAATACGGAGTGACCGAAGAGGTGGCGCGGATATATCTTAAGCCTCTTCAAAAAGCCCGGGTTGATTCATTGGTTTTGGGATGCACCCATTATCCGGTCATCAAACCGGTTATTTCCCGCGTGATGGGAAACAATGTGTCTTTGATTGATTCGGGGGAACAAACCGCTCAAGAGTTTGAAAAGACGCTTGAGTCTCTCAATTTAAGGAAGAGGAGCGGGCGCGGTTGGTCTCGCTTTTATGTTTCCGATGATCCCGAGAGATTTCTCAGGCTCTCCCGGAGATTTTTGGGATCGTCTATTTTAGTTAAGCGGGTTTTAAAGAAAAACTTTGAATAACATGAACGAAACAATTTCTTTAATGGCGCGGGCCAAGGCTTCTATCGATAATGGTTTAAGCCGCTTGGGTAAAGACATCGATTTTGCAAATCCGGTCGATTCTATTTTGGTCGTATTCGCTTCGCGATCAGTCGCGTCTTCAAACGCGATAGCTCTCCTCGTTTCTCATGGTCATGAAATCGAAGCCTTGTCGGTTTTAAAGACCTTGGCCATTTTGTCGGCGTGGTCTCGTTGGATTATGGAAAAAGACTCCTCTAGCCGCGCGGAAGAGGCGTTGTCTGAAATCTCGAAACCGGATTGGAAAGCCTCTTGGCGCGAGAATTTTTGGTCATCGCGCGCGGCGCATCTTAATTTTGAGAGCTTGTTAAGGGAGATATTCATCGAGCTTAAGTCTCCCAAATTTTATTCTAAAACCGGCAGCGTTCCCTGGGATCATGGGGCGGAAAAATATTTTTTTCCGGCTCCTCAGTCGGCTGTCGTTTTAGAGGCGGCGGGACTGCTGATGACCCATCTGGTGGAAGCCTTGGATATTCGGTGGCCGGGATATTTTACGGAACTCAAGAAAATAAATAAGGGTAGCGGAGGAAGAAGGCATGAATAATTCTGAAAAACAAGGATCGGGCGGCGGGCATTTTGGGCGAAAGCGCTTTCGCCCGCATTACCGCAATCGTCCTGGACAAAGGTGGAATAAAAGGCAAAACAATCCCAATTCCGGCGGGATGAAGACCTTGGAGGCGCGCGCGCCGCGGGTTTTAAGCGAGATAGAAAAAGCCTTTGCCGACAAAACGCCTATCGATCCGCAGCAGTGGATTCAGTTGGAAAAGGGATCCTCGGATTTGACGATGCGCGCGATGGATTTATTATGCCCCATCGGCCGCGGCACTCGCGGGCTGATTGTGGCTCCTCCGAAAGCGGGAAAAACCACGATTCTAAAATCGCTGTCGAATACCGTTTACGCGGTAGACCCCAACATAAAGCAGTACTGCCTTTTGGTGGATGAACGTCCTGAGGAAGTGACTGATTTTAAAAGAAGCGTTAAAGCCGAGGTCTCGGCTTCCTCTAGCGATAAGAGCTATCAAGAACATGTGGCGACGGCGGAAGCGCTGATGGGTAAGGCGATAGCCGACGCGGCTGGGGGCGCGGATGTCTTGATTCTCCTGGATTCCTTGACCCGGCTTTCGCGCGTCCATAATCAGTTCGCGGGAGGATCAAGGACCATGACCGGAGGTCTTGATTCCCGCGCGGTGGAAGTCCCGCGTCGCTTTTTTGGGGCCGCGCGCAAGCTTGAGGAAGGAGGATCACTCACGATTATCGCGACGATCCTGGTTGACACCGGTAGCAAGATGGATGATATTATATTCCAAGAGTTTAAAGGCACGGGGAACATGGAAATCGTCCTTTCACGGCAAGCCGCGGAGATGCGGCTTTTCCCGGCGATGAAGGTTCGGGATTCCGGGACCAGAAAGGAAGAAAAATTGTTCCCGCCCGATGTGCTTGAAGGAGTCTGGAAGCTGAGAAGGCTTTTGGCGGACAAGGGCGACATCGAAGCTTTAAAGTCTTTGCTGGAGTTAATGCGTACGCATAAAACTAATCACGCGCTTTTAGGAGCTCTTAAATGAATAATGAAAAACAAGCCCTTCACAGCGACCTCGCGCCAAAGGCCATCGGTCCTTATTCCCAGGCCGTTCAAGTGGGAAATTTAGTGTTTGTGTCCGGACAGATTCCCGCCGACCCCGCGGGAAACCCAATAAAAGGAACGATTGCGGAATTGACGAATCAATGCTTGGGGCAAGTTGACGCCATTTTGAGAACGGTGGGCTTGTCTTTGTCTGATGTCGTCAAGACTACGGTTTACATGACCGACTTATCGCAATTTCCAGCCATGAACGAAGCCTATGCCGGACATTTTAAGCAGCCCTATCCCGCTCGCGCGACCGTGGAAGTCAAATCTCTGCCCAAGGGCGTCTCTATCGAAATTGACGCCGTCGCGATTAGAAAATAAAATTTTCGTTTTGTCAAGACCTTGACAGAAGCCTTTTGTAACGGTAAACTTCTTGTTACCGTTTATTGTTGACGCAGGGATCTTTCCGAACTCGGAGGTTACTATGAGCCATAAAACATCGCTTGAGAAAGCCGCACATTCCGCAGGGAGCGTTTCAGTTACTGAAAACCAATTAAAGGTCATCAAGGATAAATACCTTCGAGATGCGGCGTCGGTTGAAACATGGCTTAGGGGAGTCGCCCACAATATCGCCTTAGCGGAAATTCTCTATGATTCTCGCGCGTCGGAGTGGGGAGCGTTTGAAGGCGTTCATCTCAGCGCCCAAGAAATTCCGGCCGTGGCCGGCAATGCCGTTTCTCGGATGAATCTTTTCCACGAGGGACTGCGTTCTTCTTCCGAGAGAGAAAAAAACTTCTCTCTTTTAATGTCAAACCTTGAAAAGATTTATCAAAAAAATAAAACCGCTCAAGCCTTGGTGTCTGAATGGGAGGATAAGTTTTTCTCCTTGATGTCGTCCTGGGATTTTCTGCCCAATTCTCCGACCTTGATGAACGCGGGGCGGGATTTGCAGCAATTGTCGGCTTGTTATGTTCTTCCGGTCGCCGATTCCATGGAAGGCATTAACGACGCCTTGGCGGCGCAATCCTTGATTCAAAAATCCGGCGGCGGAACGGGTTTCGCTTTCAGCCGGCTTCGCTCCCGCGGAGATTTGGTTAAAAAAACCCACGGAGTCGCTTCGGGCGCGATTTCATTTATGCAGCTTTTCGACAAGATGACCGAAGTCGTTAAGCAAGGCGGGACTCGTAGAGGGGCCAATATGGGGATTTTGCATTACACCCATCCCGAGATCAAGGATTTTATCACTCTTAAATCCCAGCCCGGCGTGATGGAGAACTTCAACGTCTCGGTCGCCATCGATGAGACGTTCATGAAAGCGGTAGCCGCCGACTCCGAGTACGATCTCTTAAATCCACGGACCAAGGAACCCGCTGGAAGAGTCAAAGCGCGCGAAATTTTTGATCTGATGGTTGAGCAGGCGTGGAAGACCGGAGACCCGGGAATGATTGTCATTGACCGAATTAATTCTTCCGGCTCAAACCCCACTCCGGCCTTGGGACAAATCGAGTCAACTAATCCTTGCGGAGAGCAGCCACTTTTGCCCTGGGAGCCTTGCAATTTAGGCTCGATCAATCTTTCCAACTTCGTTCATGGAAAAACGATGTCGGGGGAGTTTGATTTTAAGAAGCTCGGCGAGGCGGTCCGGGTCGCCATCCGGTTTTTAGACGACGTCATTGAAGTCAATAATTATCCTCTCCCTGAAATTGAGCGGATGGCCAAGGGAAACCGCCGAATCGGTCTTGGGGTTATGGGTTTTGCCGAGGCCTTGGTCAAGGTGGGAATTCCCTATGACTCAGAAGTTTGTCTTTCTTTTGCCGAAAAGTTGATGCATTCCATCAACGATGCGGCGCTCCACGCTTCCGAAGAATTAGCTAAAGAGCGCGGAGTCTTCCCGAACTGGAAAAATTCAGTCTATGATTCGGAAGGCTCTTACTTTAGAGGGGAAAGCCGCACCCCCCGTCATTGCGCGCGAACGACTATCGCTCCGACCGGAACGATCGCGATTGCCGCCGGGCTTCAAGGGGGGGGAATTGAGCCCTTTTTCGCCATCGCTTATACCCGCTACAATGCGCAGGCTCTCGCCAAGATTAAAAACGGGGAAAAACCGGCGGATAAAGACGTTTTCTTCGAGATTAATCCCCTCTTCCAGAGCATCGCCAAGGAAAATAATTTCTTCGGG
>JAKAQV010000105.1 GCA_021819565.1 bacterium
CGATCTTTGGGCGGCAAAAGACTGCGCTGAAAGGAAAATTCCGGGCAAGACGCTTAGAAAGGCATATTGTTTTTTGAACATAGCGCTTTATTTTACAAGGGATAGAGAGGTTTTGCCTGGGCCTAAAGGCCTAGAAGAGACTCGGCAAAAGTCCCAATTAAGCGGCTATTCTTTTTCGGCTTTATTTCGTTTTAGGGGATGCGGACGGAATCTCTCGGAGAGAATCGGCCCCAGGGTTGAGACAACAGTGGTGGTAAAGATGCTGATTCCTCCGATAATCAAGGTCACCATAAACATTTTAGCCTTGGCGGTGACCGGATAAATATTTGAGCCCACGGTCGACAAAGTCGTGATCGTAAAATAAATGGCGGTGTAGAGATCATGCACCCTGGGACTAAAACTATTTCCCAAGAGCAAGGTTCCAAGAACCCCATAAGCCAAAACCGCAATCAAGCCAAAGAGAGACATCAAATAAGAGCCAACAAGAGAGATTTTTTTAAAACGACTGTGCCAGATGATTAAAAGCGCCATGGACAACGCCGGAAAAAACATAGCGCTTAAGCCCTGATGGGTCACCCAATGAACCGAAAGCATCGCCAACAAGAGGAGAATTGAAAAAGCCCAGGCCGAGCGCAGTTTCCAAAACAATCCTATTCCGGTAATCATCATCCCAATTCCTAAAAATGTCTGCATCCCGCCGCCGATGATTCCAATGGAAATATCGCGATTCACCTGGGAAACGGGAACCACATGGATGAGGGCAAGATAAACATGGCTTGAATGGTTGAGATTTAAGCCCCAAATGGCATTGACATATCCTGTCAACAACAAGAGAAGGCCAATGGGAACCTGGGGCCAAAAAGGAGCGAGAAATCTCTCATCAAGCATTTTAATAATGCCGCGCATTTATCTTTCCCCCATAACTTCTTTAAGACAGAAATGAAGAGCCCAAGACACGGCGCGCTTACGCACCGTTTCGCGCTCGCCCAATAAATGCAACCTGCGCGAAAAAGGTTTTTGAGTCAATCCCGCCAGACCCACATACACGAGTCCCACGGGTTTTTTCGCGCTTCCCCCGCCAGGGCCGGCAATTCCAGTAATAGAGATTCCCACTGATGATTTCATCTTCTGCCGCACGCCTTCCGCCATTTCAATGGCGCATTCGGGCGAAACCGCCCCGAAGCGGGATAAGGTCTTTGGCTCAACGCCCAGAAAATCTCTCTTAATATCGTTTGAGTAAGAAATAAGGCCGCCTTTAAAATAATCGGAACTGCCGGGAACGGATGTAATTCTGGCAGCAAGCCCGCCTGCGGTGCAAGATTCCGCGACCGCCAAGGTTTTTTTCGCTTTTAAAAGCGCGCGCCCCAAAGCGCTTTCAAGCGTTTCTTCTCCTTCCCCAAAAACAAAAGGGCCGACTTTTTTAAGAATCGCCGCTTTTAACTTCCGCATCTTTGTTTTGGCCTCTTGAGCCGTTTTCCCTTGAACCGAGGCATAAAACTCCACTTGGGCCGGGAGCCCCAAAATCGTAAAATGCGCCTTGCCCTTAAAGGCGTCAACGACCGAGGATAATTTTTCATCGGCCGCCGATTCGGAAATTCCGGACAAGTGCAAAAGCAGATGTTTAGAAAAAAGATTTTGGCCATAGAGAGAACGCAAGCGCGGCAAAATAGCGCCCTCAAACAAAGGAGACATCTCGGCAAAAGGACCCGGCAAAAGAAACAAGGATTGCGGAATATCGTTCTTGCGGGAAATTTCCAAGATCTGCCCCGGCGCCGATCCGCGGGGATTGTCTATGATTTGAGCTCCTTCAATTAAGTAAGCCTGTTTTTTATTTCCCGGAGGGATAGGGTGCCGATAGCGAGAAAAACGCGCCTTAATTGTCTTAAAGATCTCCGGATGATAAATGAGCGGTCTTTTTAAAGCCTCGGAAGCGGCTTCCCGGCTTAAATCATCGAAGGTCGGGCCCAAGCCTCCACAAATAATCAATGCGTCAGAACGCAAAGACCACGCCTTGATTTCCAAAGCCAGCGCCGCCTGATCATCGGGAAGGGTTGTAGCCCGGACAACGGAGAAACCCGCATTTTTAAGTTTCAGGCACAAATAGTTTTGATGGGTATTGGGACGTCCCTCAAGAAGCTCGCTGCCGGTAAATAAAATCTCGATTCGAGGAGTTTGATTTTGAAAACCCATCACTGATAAAATTTGGAGGATTTAGCTGAAGCGGGATTTTCGCCCGCCTTGATCGGGCCAAAACGCGCTTCATATTTTTCGATATTGTCTTTGAGCGCCCACAAAAATCTCTTGGCATGAACCGGAGAAGAAATAATTCTGGACAAGACCTTGGTCTTTGGAGACTGGGGCTGCAAAAGCAAAAAATCAAAAAAGAATTCCGTTTCGCTGTGGGCGAGAAGCGCGAGATTGGCGTAACAGCCCTTGGCCGTCGCCTCGTCAATCTCGACCTGAATCTGCTGCGGCTGCGCCTTGTCTAGGTCTTCCATGAGCCTTTTTAAGTTCCAGATTCCCGCTCTTTGAGATAGCTGCGAATGGGAATTTGAGTGACCAGCTGGCGCAAATAGTAATTTAAAATATCCAAGGCCTGGGCCTGGCGCAATTGCTCGGCAAATTTAGCTCTGTCTTTCGCATAGTTTTTAAGCGACCCTTTATGCTCCCGCGCGTAAGCTTCGCGAACTTCTCCAGGGACCAGTTTAACGGACTGATAAATTATCTGCTTAAACAAGGAGGCAAGAATCTGTCTTCGGCGCATTTTTTCATAAGCCTTTGGCGTATCGTGATAGACGGACCTGACCGCATAAAAATAGAGCTCTTGATTAAAGACCCCGTCATGCTGGAAAGCGGGAGTGTTTTCGATATCTTGGGCCAGCTGTTCATTGGTTATGGAAATTCCCATTTTCTGGGCCTTGCGCGCTAAAAGATATTCGACGATCATATCGCGAAGCATCTCTTGCTTGATTTGCCCAAGCACCTGATCGGAAACGTCGGTTCCGCGATTTCGCAATGCATCGGCGTATTGATTGACCCGTGCGATAAAAATAGAATAAGGAATTTTAGACGAACCCACCTTAGCCACGGCGCCGGAACTATCGCTAGAGGTCAAAAGATATCCGCCAAGCCCCACGAAAGTCCCAATCAAAAAAATGGCGACGGTCCCGATAAACAACGGTTTTTGATAACGGCTAAACCAGGAAATCATTTTCCCCCTCCTTTCATTCTTTGCTGACCGTCATCGGAGGGACCGGAGGCGCATTTTTATGGGCCTTTCTCTGATGTTCTTGTCCCATGACCACGCAGCCTTCCAGAACCGCGCCTTCTTCGACTTTTAATTTCTGAGTTCTGAGATTTCCAATCAAACGCGCCTGGGAAAAAAGTTCCACGGAATGGGTGGCGGAAACATCGCCTTCAATAGTTCCGGCTAAAACCAAACTCTCCGCGGCGACATTGCCTTTAATGCGACCCTTAGGCCCCACTTCGACTCGAATCGCGTCGGTCACGTCTCCCTCGACTACCCCTTCAATCCGCAGAGAGCATTTGGCGGATAAGACTCCGTGAAAATAAGCTTCTTCGCTAATTAAAGTCATCGCCCCCGAAGATGAATCCAAGCTAATCGTTTTACCGAACATCGCTGTCGTCTCCCTGTTCTTCTTTTATGCCCGCGTGGATTTTAAGAAATCTCTGCGGATTCACCGGATGATCATGAATGCGGACTTCATAATGGAGGTGGGCACCAGTGGAGCGTCCGGTCGTTCCCATATACGCGATCAGTTGTCCGCGGCGCACATGTTGCCCCACCTTGACTAAAATTTTTGCGGTATGCCCGTAAACGGTGCTCACTCCGTATCCATGATCGATGAGAATCATTTGTCCGTAGCCATGAAACCATCCCGCCGCGCGAACCGTGCCGTCGGCAGTCGCATAAATTAAGGTGTCTGGATGATTGGCGATATCGATGCCGGGATGGAACTCGGCTTGATCTTCTCCGTCATAACGCTGCATCGGATTAAACCGGTATCCGAAAAGAGAGGTAATCCGGCCTTCAGTCGGCCAAATATCGGGAGTCGCCCGGTAAAGGCTACGCTGATTACTCATATACCAACCGATTTCTTGAAAGCTGGCCAAGCGCTTATAAGATTCTTCTCTAATCTTCGATATCTTGTGCCGCCACTCAGGCAAATTAATCGCCTCGGGACCTTCCAACATGATTTGGCGCAAGCGCGCGCTGTCTTCGGCCGTCGGCCCGCCGACTCCGGAATAATCGTCATGGGATGCGCGCGGAGCCAAGTTAAGCAAGGTCCTCATTTCGTGATCGGTGGTCTCGGCCATGCTTAAAGCCGTTTCGGAACGATCCATCTCCCTTGAGATAACGGCCAATTTGGTCCGCAAAAGCTCGTTATCTCCCTTGGTAATCCAATAATCCACATGCCTGCCGACAATAAAGCAAGCCCATAGGGTAAAACCACCCCACAAAAAAACCGCAAACAAGAAAAAGGCCGTGGTACATTGCCAGCGAAAAGTGCGGTTGCCGCTGGAAGGAATAGCCAAAAAGGTAATCGGACGATTAAAGAATCGCCCCAATTTTTGCCGAATCGATAACATAAGCATCTATGTTATAACAGAACAAAGAAGCGCTGTCAATAATCAGTTTTCTAATGCTATCATTATCGTTAGAATGGCAAAAGCTAATCCCAAAGCCGATTTTTCTTCCTGCTCGACCTTGGATCAAGTTTTTAAGGCCGCCATTAACGCTAAAAGCCAAGTTTCAGACCTCAATGCCCTCAGCACCCAGGTCGCGGAAGAAATTTTTCGCTCCGCGATTAATCAAAACGTCTCCGACATTCATTTTGATCCGCACAAGCTCTCGATGCATTTGCGCTTTAGAATTGACGGACATCTCGTCGATCAAGCCAGTTATATCAAAGACGAGTTGCCGATTACCCCGTACATCCGAGTAATGGCCAATTTCCCGCCGACCGCCGCAAGCAGCTACACCGCCGAAGATGGAAGATTTGAGATCACAATTGATGGGAAATCAGTCCAGTGCCGCGCCTCGGCTTTTCCCACCATCCATGGAGACAAATTGGCCCTGCGGGTTTTAAACGTCGGGCAACAGGCGGAAAACATCGAAAACATCGGCATTTCGCCGGAAGTTCTCAAGGAGCTTTTGCGCATCATCAATTCCCCCAGCGGAATTTTCTTTGTCTCGGGTTTGACCGGCAGCGGGAAATCGACCACTCTCTACAACATGCTTAAAATTCTCAGCCGCCCCGACATCCATGTCATGACGCTAGAAGATCCTGTCGAGTATGAGCTTCCGCGCGTCAACCACGCTCAAATTAACGCCAAAGCGGGTTTTACCTTCGCCGAGGGTTTGCGCTCAATTTTGCGTCAAGACCCCAATGTCGTGATGGTCGGAGAAGTCAGGGATTTTGAAACTGCGGAAATCGCCATGCGCGCGGCTTTGACTGGGCATCTCATCTTAACTACAATTCACGCGACCACCGCCTCTGGAGTGATTCATCGCCTCATCAACATGAAAATCGAGCCTTATGTCATCTCCGGAGCCTTCATCGGAGCTTTATCTCAAAGGCTAATCCGCCAAGTCTGTTCTCAATGCGCGCAACCAGTGGCGCTCAATCCGGCGTGGATACAGAGCTGGATAAAAACCTTAGACCCCGCGCAACAAGAATTTCTCCAAAAAGTGTTCAATAATCCTCAGAGTAAATTCGTCAAAGGGGCCGGTTGCCCGTCTTGCCGAATGACCGGATTTAAAGGCCGAATCGGAATTTTTGAACTCTTGGCGAGCACCGATGAAATTAGAAACCTTATCTTTAAGCAGGCATCCTTAGCAGAAATTCGGCAATCTGCCCTCAAATCGGGAATGAAAACTCTACTCATGGACGCCGTTGAAAAAGCGGCCAAAGGCTTAACCTCGCTGGAAGAAGCGCTTCACGCGGTCGCGTAAAAAATCCTAGATCTTCGATTGATCCAAGATTATAGGCAGGGTCACAAAGGCATTGCCGCGGCGGACAATAAAGGTCGCGGGATCTCCGGCGCGAAGATGAACCAACGCTCTCTCTAGCGAAGGGAAATTTGGAGTATTAATCACTATCGGCAAGCCTCCAACGGGAATTAAAAGAATTCGCGTAATCACGTCTCCGGGACGCAGTTTGGCCACGGACGCGGGAGAACCCGGGCGGACAGCCTCAACCGCCACTCCACGAGCCGAACGCAAAGAGACGACGACTCCTAAATGGCCAAAATCGATATTGCCAACGGCCTGATATTCCGAAACCGCGTCTAAAATATCATCCGTGGCAATGGCAAAACCGATCCCGACGGATCCTCCGGGATTGGACGGCGTATAGATCGCGACATCCATGCCGATGAGTTCTCCCTTGGAATTCAAAAGCGGCCCTCCGGAGTTTCCGGGATTAATCGAAGCGTCGGTCTGAATGTAGTCATACATAAACTCCGCGCCATGACCCAAGCGGCTGACAATGCCCCGGCTAGCGGTAAGCCCCACATCATAAGGGTATCCAAGAGCGACTACTTTTTCCCCCACGGCCGGAAATGTTCTTGAAATCGGGATGTAGGGATAATTTTGTCCGGCCGGCAAACTGGGAAGGCGCAAAATCGCGATGTCTTTTTGATGGTTAATCGCCAAAACCTGGGCGACGCTGGGAATTCCGTTAATCAAAATTTTCAAAGTATCTCCAGGCGACACATTTCCCGCAACATGGGCATTGGTCAAGGCGATTCCGGAAGGCGCGATCAGATATCCAGTTCCCAAGCCTTCTCCATCGCCGGAGTAAACCTTAAGAACGGCGGGTTTGACTTTTTCGATGATTTGTTTTGGAGAAAGATCTGGCAAAGCGCTTGGCGTTTCGGGTAAAGAAAATTTTTGAATGGGAACGCTTAAAACCGCGTTCGGAACCGCTAAAGAAGCGTTCGGCATTTGAGCGGGAGAGTTGGCCTTGAGTCCGCTTCCGGAAATGCCAAGAAAAAAGGCCATTAAAAGCGCGGGCAAGAGTATTCTTAGG
>JAKAQV010000106.1 GCA_021819565.1 bacterium
CTTCCGTTTCGCGGTCCCAGCCGTTTTGCAGATCGCGGTTAGCCGCTTTCTCAATGCGAAGGCCTTCTTCTAAATCCCTATTTTCCATGTCGCGCAATTTTGCGGCGCGCTCAAATCGTTGGGAAAATTGCGAGTAATTTGAATAGAGTCTTTCCCTAGACCCTTCAATGCCGTGCCGCCGCTCGATGCTTTGAATTAACTCAGAAAGCTGGTCGACCCTACGAACAAATTCAGGATGGGTAATCTCGCCCGCATTTGTCGTCTCTTTAATTCCAAGGCGGCGCTCGAACCGGATAAGCATCAAAAGAGATTGGATATTGACCCCGTATCTATTTTTTCCTTCGGAAGCGCTCCCTGGCGATGCCCCGTCTTTTTTTCCGTCATTAAAAACGTCCTTGAGCTTGGCTAAGCTTTTCTCAACGCGGGCTTGGGAGTCTTTTAAAGAGTCTTCTTTTTTATTATCTCCACTATTAGAAGAACCGGGAGTTCCTTGATTGTCATTCGCGGATTTCTTTTCGGCTTGAGCGGAATCGTCTTTTCCGGAGTTGCCCTGGTTTTGATCTTGGGCCTTGGCGGGAACCGCGTTTAAAATCGCGGGGATTTCGCCCATGGGAGCGCTGAGCGGCGGGAGATTTAAATCAAGACCCGGTCCATTCGGCAAAACCTCTTCCGCGTCATTGGGCGCTAAAAAATTGTTCGGGATATCGGCGGGCAAGCGCGTGTTCTCAAGACCGGTAGAAGCCTCCGAAGCGGCACCATTTTCCCCGAGATTCGCGGCAAAAGACGCGCGCGATGAATAGCTCAAGGACGATCCCATCAAAACGACGGCCAAGGCAAGACTAAGAAACCGACGGGACAACTGCGATTTTTCTGTGTTCATTATTTCTCCTTTCATCCTTCTGTAAAGGATAAGATAAGGAGAACGTTCTGAACAGGGTCCTTAGGCCCAACAAAGCCCTGGGCCTTTTGGCCCCCAAAAAATCCTCGCAAAAATTCTTGGGCGAAATTTAGTTAGGGTTTTGCTCGTAGACAAGGTCGACAGACTGGGAACGGAATATCGGAAGAGTTATTCTTCAGAGAAGAGTGTTCGGGCCTTTTCCAGGACTTCCGATAAGACATCCGCGGGGATGCGCCCTGCCCTACGGGCTTTCCGGGCGCGCCAATCCAACTTTGGCGTTGTAGCTTTTGGGCGATAAGACCAAGGCTGGATGAGCATCTTTCATCTCACGCCCCACTTGGGGAGTAAAATTAAGCCACACCAAATCGCCTCTATCGGGAGCAAAGCCCACAAGATTTCTTTCCCGACGCGATGGCCGCTATTGATTTCGGAATGAAGATTTTCAGGCTTTATGGCGGCGAGCAAATCCTTTAGCTTAAGCCCCTTCTTGGGCGCCGGGCGAACGATGATTCCATCGTTATGAACGAGAATATTGACCGCCGTGCCTTTGACGATATGAACTTGTTGAGCGGCAAACTTTGGAAGCCGCACGCCAAGGCTATTGCCCCACTGCTGGACTCTCGTAATCATATAAACCCCTATATATACTAAGCATATACACCCCACTCTTTTTTGTCAGGGGGGTGTATACGCGCTGCAAGTTCAAAGAAAATATCAGCTAAGCTCGATTCCAACCGGGCAATGATCGGAACCCATAACCTCGGGAAGGATAAAGGCGTTTTTGAGGCGGGAACGCAGGTTTTTTGAGACAAAAAAATAATCGATGCGCCAGCCGACATTGCGCTCTCGCGCCCGCGTCAATTGGTCCCACCAGCTATAATGGCCGGGGCCTTTTTCAAACTCGCGGAAAGTGTCGATAAAGCCGTTTTGAAGCAAGCGATCAATCCACTCGCACTCTTGGGGCAAAAAGCCCGAAACCCCGCGATTTTCCTTAGGACGCGCCAAATCGATCTCTTGATGCGCGGTATTGACATCTCCGCAGATGACAATTTTATTTTCCCCCCGCGCGCGATATTTCTCGATCACTTTTAAAAGCTCTTCATAAAAATCCATCTTGAATTTCAGCCTTTCGGCATTTTTCTTCCCATTGGGGAAATAGATGTTAAAAAGGGTGAAATCGGGATAGGCGTAAACCAAGACGCGCCCCTCGGAATCAAAGCGCGAACCCTCAAATCCCTTGTCGACGCGTTTGGGCTTTAAACGACTCAAGGTCGCCACCCCGCTATAGCCTTTTTTCTCCGCCGGAAAAATATCGAAAGAATATCCCTCTAGCCGCCGAATCTCTTCCGGCGCCTGATTTTCAAGGCATTTGGTTTCTTGAAGGCACAAGACGTCCGGAGATTCTTTTTTGAACCAATCCAGAAATCCTTTTTTATGAACCGCCCTAAGCCCGTTGACGTTCCACGATAAAATCTTCACTTTAAAAGGATACAAAATTGCCCCTTGACGAAATCAAAATCGGGCATTATACTGAAAATTAGGAAGCGAACATGAAAAGAAATGTCTCTAAGAAATCTCGCGGCGGGAAGGGAGAAAAACCTTTAGAACTCTCTCGCGATTGGCAAGATCTCCAAATGCAGTTCGATCAGATGAATATGGATTGGGGAGCTCTTGCCGCTCAAGTGGACGTTTTTAAAGACTCCGATTCCTTTCAGCGCTAATTAACGCCGGTCCCAAAGCCTCGGGGAAAAACGCCCCGCCTGCCTAAGACTGTCCCAAGAATGTCCGCCTCTCATAAATCAGAAACTCGCCAAAAGAAACAGAACGCCTATTTGTTTTTCCCGCGCAGATCTTTAAGGCGCTCGGAAATGCGTTTTTCATCTCCCTGATCGCTCGGATGATAGAAGCGCACCGGCTGGGGCAAATATTCTTGAAAGACGTAGTGGCCGGGATAATCATGCGGGTATTTATATCCCACCCCATGGCCGCGGGTCTTGGAATCCAAATTAGAATCCCTGAGAAAATCGGGAACCTCGCGATGCGGGCCTTTTTCCACTTCTTCTAGTGCGGCTTCCATCGCCAAGTAAGAGGCGTTTGATTTCGGGGCGGAAGCGATATAGGTCGCCGCTTGAGAAAGAATAATCCGGGCTTCCGGCATTCCCACTTTTTCAACCGCCTCAAACGCCGCGTTGGCAATGAGTAGCGCGCGAAAATCCGCGTTTCCCACATCTTCCGAGGCGCAAATCAAAAGCCGCCGGGCGATAAAACGCGGGTCTTCCCCGGCTTTAAGCATTTTGGCCATCCAATAAAGAGCGGCATCCGGGTCCGAGCCCCGAAGAGACTTAATAAAAGCGGAAATATGATCGTAATGATCATCTGATTTTTTATCGTAGCGCAAAACGCGCTTTTGAAAACTCGCTTCGATTTCATTAAGCCCAATGACGCGCTCGCCCAAAGGCCCCGCCGTAGACGAAAGGGCCGCTCTTTCAAAAGCGTTAATGAGCTTGCGGGCGTCTCCCGAAGAAGCTTTAATCAAGCGTTTTTGAGACTCTTCATCCATCGAAATTTTCAGCGCTTTTGTTTCCGGATGTTCCAATGCGGCTTTGAGAATTTTTTTTAAGTCGTCTTCGGACAACGGCTTAAATTCAAAAACCGCCAAGCGCGACAGAAGAGCGGAATTGATATAAAAAGCGGGGTTTTCAGTCGTCAGCCCTATTAACACGACGTCTCCTTTCTCGGTTGCGGGCAAAAGGACGTCTTGCTGTGTCCGGTTGAAATGATGAATCTCATCAATGATCAGAAGAACTCTCTTATTCTGAAAAGACCTCATTTCCTTGCCCAAGTCCAGGGCTTTTTTTAAATCGGCGACGCCGGAGGAAACCGCATTGAGGAAAATAGTCTCCATGTCCAATTGTCGGGCAATGAGGCGGGCCAAGGCCGTTTTTCCGCAGCCCGGAGGGCCAAAGAAGACAGAAGAAGAAAATTTTTGGTTCGAGATAATTTGAGAAAGAATCTTGGCGGGGCCCAAAAGGTGCCGCTGTCCGAAAAATTCTTCCAAGGTTTTGGGCGCCAAACGCCAGGCCAAGGGAGAGTCTAAATTCAAATCTTGGCGTCCAAACAGCGTGTCAGTCTCCATTGTCTAAAGCCAAGGCTCCCTGAAGAGACAGATGCATATGGTCGACTTTATTTTCGAGCGCTCTCGCTTCCGCGTTGACGGCCTCTTCTTTTTTGAAATTCTCTATCGCGAAAGACAGGGCCGCCAATATGGCGATTTTGGAGCTATCGGCGATATTGGGATTTTCCTTAAAAATCTGCTCCATCTTGGATTCGACCATACGGGCCAAAGCGTTGATTTCAATGGGCGTCAATCCTTCGATTCCGATCGTCAATTTTCGGCGAAAAATTTCAATGTCGATTTTTTCATTCATCGCGCAGCCTCGCCTATTTTATTTTGTCTAATTTGTGGATTATTTTTTCAAGCCGCTCCCGCAAGCGTCTTTGAAGCGCGGGATACCGCGACAAGCGTTGAATCTGGGTCTTAAGCCGCTCATTGTCTTCCCCCAAACCCTTATTGGCCTTGCTCAATTTTTCATTGGCCGCGCGCAAATCCTTGATGGTGCGGCTGGCCTCCAAAACCAAGGCCTCAAGCCTCTTGATTTTTTCCGGGATCAGCACGCTAAGACCTGAGGACGGCCCCGATCTTTTTTAAACTCTCAAGAATTTTAGCGAGAAAGCTTTCCACTTCCTTATCCGTCATCGTTCGATCGTCAAGGCCGAAAGTCATCCGCAAGGTCAGGCTCTTAAAGCCTTTTTCGATGTTGTCGCCGGAAAAAATATCGACAAGTTCGACTCTCTTGAGTCCCGCGACTCCAGACTCTTCAATCGTCCGCGAAACAAAGGAATAGGAAATCTCTTCGGGAAGGACTATTGAAATATCCCGCCAGGCCGATGGAAATTCGCTCAAAGGCTTAAAAGGAGCCGGGAGCAGAGTTCTTTTCAAAAGAGAAAGATTCAATTCAAAAATAAAAATTCCCTCGCGGTGCTGGGAAGAGATATCCAAGTCGGCAGCCAATTGCGGATGCACAATCCCACACAGACCGACAATCTCTCCTTGAGACCTAAACTCAACCGTCTTTTTGGGGTGAAACAAAGCCCGGATTTGAGGCAAACCCGAATCCAAGGGAGAATAATCCAGGTCAAAACCCGAAAAAGAGTCCATGACCGCTCCCAAAACCCCGTAAAAATCATTTTCCGCCGCCCGCGACTGTTTCCAATAGATTTCCGGAAATTTCCCGACGGCTATGCCGGAGAGAAGCTGGTTTTCTTTTCCGTCATAAAAACCGGTTCCCTTTTCAAACAGACGAAAGGAAAAATTTCCATGATTGAAATTATATTGGGCATTACGCAAAAGCCCGGTTAAAAGCGTGGGGCGAAGAATCGTCATATCTTCTGAAAGAGGATTTTTGAGCCTTATGCCTTTCGTCGTTTCGGCGCCGGAGAGCTCAAAATCGGTCAAGGATATAAAGTCGTAATTATAAGCCTCAAAAAACCCGGTTTCTTTGAGACGCCGGCTTAAGAAATCAACCAAGGCGGCGCCGTGGGTTTTGCGGGACGGGGAAAAAGAGATCTTCGGGTAATGAACGGGAATGTTTTGATAGCCCAAAACCCGGGCCACCTCTTCGGCCAGATCGAAGCGAGATTCAATATCCAAACGATAAGAAGGCGCGGTCAGCGAAAAAAAGCCTTCTGGACCTTCCTTGGGTTCAAGGCGCCCGCTGTCGCGGGTAAGCCCCAAAAACACATTTTCAATATCGGCGGGCTTAAAATCAGAACCCAGCATCTGATTCATTTGAGCCGCAGAAACGACAATCGCGGGATTTCTCTTAATGTTTTTTTGAGAGACCGAAGCCGAAGCTTTTCCTCCGGCCAAGGATAAAATCAGCTCAGCCGCCTTTAACGAGGCTATTTCCGGAAGTTCCGGGTCTGTCCCCCGCTCGAAGCGATAAGAGGATTCCGATTTAAGCCTCAAAGCCTGGGTTGTCTTTCTAATCAGAGCCGCGTTAAAAGAGGCGCTTTCCAAAAAGACGCGCTTGGTTTTAGATAAAACCGCAGAAGCAAGCCCCCCCATCACCCCCGCGATGGCCTGGGGAGATTTTTGGTCGGCAATCACCAAAATATCGGAATTGAGATCGTATTTTTTATCGTCTAAGGTCACCAAGGACTCGCCCGCGCGCGCCCGGCGGATGAAAATTTCCTTTCCCTCTAAAGCGTCGGCATCGAACACATGCAAAGGCTGCCCTAGGTCCATCAAAATATAGTTGGTGACATCAACCACATTGTTGATGGATTTAATCCCAACCGAACCCAAGCGTTCCACCAGCCAAGACGGACTGGGAGAGACCGTCAGATTTTCAAAAACCCGCCCCACATAGACCGGGCAATCCTCTTTTGAGGCAATCGAGATTTTCCAATCCGGCAGACCCGTAAAGCTTAAATCCGGAGTCTTAAAAGGCTTTAAGGGAATCTGGAGAGACCAAGAAAGCTCCCGCGCCAAGCCCCGATGGGACAGGCAGTCGGGGCGATTTGGGAGAACCGCGACATCCAAAATCTCGGTCTTTTCCCCTAAGGCCAAAGACATGTCTTTTCCCAAACCTAATTCCGGGTCCAAAACCAAAATTCCACCGTTTTCAGAACCTAAGCCCAATTCCTTGCCGGAACAAATCATTCCCGAGGATTCGACCCCGCGAATTTTGGATCTGGAAATTTTCATCCCGCCGGGCAAATCGGCCCCGACTTTAGCCAAAGGCACTTTTTGTCCGACCGCGATATTTTTAGCTCCGCAGACAATCGTGAAACTCTCGCTTCCGTCGGTGACCTGACAAACGCTCAGGCGATCGGCGTTAGGATGTTTTTCGATCTGAAGAATTTGGGCGGAAACAACCCAGATCGG
>JAKAQV010000107.1 GCA_021819565.1 bacterium
ATCTGAGTTTGCATTACGAATTCCAGTCAGTAGATCAGCAATAGGGTCCATTTTTATCCTACCATGAAGATTTTCTAACTCCCGGGATTAATCCCCGGTGAGCCATGTTTCTCAAACAAATTCGGCATAAGCCGAAATCGCGGTAATACGCCCTTGGGCGACCGCAAATCTGACAACGATTTCTATAGCGCGTGGAAAATTTTTGAGGTTTTCTTAATTTCGCGACCCAGGCCGTTGTAGCCATCTTCTATTTCTCCTTTCCAGCCGCGGCCAAAGCCCCGGTCTTTCCATGCCCGGAATTTTGAGGTTTCTTGAATGGAAATCCCAAGGCGATTAAAAATTCCAGACCGCGCTCATCTGTCCCCGCGGAGGTGACGATGGTCACGTTCATTCCCTGCTGCCCCAAAGATCTTTCCATATTGATTTCAGGGAAGATGGTTTGATCTCTAAGACCGAGATTATAATTTCCCCGGCCGTCAAAACCCTTCAACTCCAATCCGCGAAAATCGCGGATGCGCGGAATCGCGATGGCGATCATCCGATCTAAAAATTCCCACATCCGATCGCCTCTGAGAGTCACGCGCAAGCCAATCGGCATCCCTTCCCTCAATTTAAAATTTGAGATGGATTTCTTCGATTTGCGAACCTGCGGCCATTGCCCGACCATCATCGCCAATTCTTCCCGAGCGGAATCGAGAGCCTGAACGTTTTCCCGCGCGCGAGACACGCCCATGTTGATGACAATCTTAACCAGGCGAGGAATCTGAAAAGGATTTTCAAGTCCCCATTTTTCCATTAATCCGGGAACCAACTCTTCTTGGTAATATTTTTTCAATCGCGGTTTTGGATGCGGCGTCTCCTTTCCATCCGAAACGACAATGGAAGAAGCGGCAGCGACTGGCTTTCCGCCGTGAGTCTGCTTAGGCGAACGCGCCGAAACGGGCTTTTCCGTCTTATTTTTCTCTATGGTAGCCATGTTCTATTTCTCAATTATTCAATCTGTTGTTCGCAACGCCGACAAATTCGGACATTGTCTCCGCTGGGAAGCCGTTCAAGGCCCACGCGGGAGGGCTTTTCACACTTCGGGCACATCAACATGACCTTGGAATAAGAAATGGGCGCCTCATATTTCTGTATTCCGCCCGGATCGGTCTGCGTCCCTTTTTTGTGTTTTGAAACGATATTGACCTGCGAAACCAAAACCCTCATTTTATCGGGAAAAACCTTGACGATTTCTCCAATTTTTCCCTTGTCCTTCCCGGACATGACCATCACTTTGTCTTTTTTACGAATTTTAAGCATCTTAGATCACCTCCGGAGCGAGAGAGATGATTTTTAAAAACTCCTTGTCGCGAAGTTCCCGCGCCACGGGGCCGAAAACGCGCGTTCCCTTGGGTTCATTTTTATCATCGATCAAGCAAGCGGCATTTTCGTCAAAGCGGACATAGGAGCCGTCCGCGCGCCGCGAGTTTCTGGCGACTCTGACCACGACCGCCTTAACGACTTCTCCCTTTTTAATCGCGCCATGGGGAATAGCGTCTCTGACGCTGCAGACGATGATGTCTCCAACCCCGGCGTAACGCCGATAAGAACCGCCCATTACATGAAAACATTGCAATTTTTTCGCGCCGGAATTATCGGCGACATTTAAAATAGAGCGTAGTTGAATCATCCCGCAATGCCTCCCACTGAAGCCTCTTTCTGATTGGCCGCGACATAACCCGCGGGAGCTTTTTTGACGATGCGCACGAGGCGCCAGCGCTTGGTCTTAGAAATAGGTCGGCAACTCATCACTTCAACCAAATCTCCCAATTTTGAAGCCCCTTCTTCGTCGTGAACGACAAAACGAGAATTTTTTCTCATCACTTTTTCATAGAATCTGTGTTTGGTCAAACGCTCGACGGAAACGATCCGAGTCTTCGTCATTTTGTCGGAGACGACCAAACCCTCAAAGACCTTCCGGTTTGATCTCGATTTTTCAACAGATGATTCAAGAGCCATGAGCACCCACCTTCTTAATGGAAATCCAAGTATTAATCCGGGCGATATAACGCCGAAGATTTCTCAATTCCATCGGATTATCCAATGGACTTAAGGAATGTTTCCAAGAGAGATTCGCCAGCTTTTCTTTCGTTTGCCGCAACTCCTGTTCCAATTCCGCCACGGTCAAACTTTTTTTCGCTTCTCGTTCTTTTGTCTTCATTTTAAAACCTTTAAATTAAATGTGCTCCCGGACCACAACCTTCGTCTTGATTGGAAGCTTATACGAAGCGGAGCCAAAAGCCTTTTCGGCCTCTTCCTGGGGAATTCCTTCCAATTCAAAGAGAACGCGTCCGGGCTTAACGACGCAGACCCAATGATCGGGCGCGCCTTTTCCTTTTCCCATACGAGTTTCAGCGGGATGCTTGGTCACCGCTTTGTCCGGAAAAACGCGAACCCAGAGCTTTCCGCCTTTTTTTAGGTATCGGCCGATAGCGACGCGAGCCGATTCGATTTGGCGGGCCGTCACCCATTTCGGTTCTAAAGCCTTAAGCCCAAACTCTCCAAATGAAATCTCGGTCCCGCGTTTGGCCAGCCCCTTTACGCGGGGATGGCTATGCGGCTTTCTGTATTTAACGCGTTTTGGCATCAACATAAAATTCCCCTATTCAAGCTCCGCGGAATCTTTAGGGCTTTCCGCCACCGCTTCTTTCGCCCCTTCTTTCACCGAGACCGCTCCCACAGGTTGAATACCCGTCGGCGCGACCACGGCCGCCACGTTTTGATCTTTCTTGGCCAAAAGTAGAAGTTCTTTGGGGCTCTTGACGAAAAGTTGTTTACGGAAGATCCAAACCTTGACTCCAATGAGACCCGCGGTCGTCATCGCTTCCGCCGCCCCATAGTCAATGTCCGCAGAAAAAACGTGCAGAGGAACCCTGCCCTCGCGCGCCCATTCGCGGCGAGCGATTTCCGATCCATTTAAACGCCCGCCGACCATGACCTTAATTCCTAAAGCTCCGGCCTGCATCGTGCGCTCCATCGCCCGGCGCATCACGCGGCGATAAGCCGCGCGCTTTTCAATCTGGGCGGCAATGGCTTCCGCCACTAGGCGAGAATCCAATTCCGGCTCTTTAACCTCGATGACATTGATAAAAGTTTTACGACCGGTCATGTCTTCGATTTGTTTGCGAACAGATTCAATATCGGCGCCTTTTTTTCCGATGACGATTCCGGGACGAGCGGTGTGAACATTGACTCTAAGATAAGTTCCCGCCCGTTCAATAGCCACTGCGCTGACCGCCGCGTGCCGAAAGGTCTGCTTAACCAACAAGCGGATTCGGTGATCTTCTCCAATCAAGGCGGGCATTTCTTTTAAAGAGAACCAACGCGATTCCCAATCGTGGATATAGCCCAAACGCATCGCGTTAGGATGAGTTTTATTTCCCATGTTATTTCCCTTTCCCCGTCTTTTGATAGGAGTCGGAGACGACGACGGTGACGTGGCAAATCTTGCGGTGCAGCGTCATCGCGCGTCCCTGTGGACCCGGGTTGACGCGCCGCATGGCGCCCAACGGGCCGATAGTCGCCCAACACGACTTAATATAAACCTTTTCCGGAACCAGAGGCTTGCCCTGCTTGGCCGCCTTGTTCGCGAGATTGGCCGCGGCGGATTTCACCACATGCGCGACCATCTTTCCGGAAATGCGCGGAATGTTCGGCAGAATCTCTTCCGCCTCAAGCACGGCCTTGCCCCGAATTTCATCGAGAACCTGATTGACCTTCCGCGCCCCGTATCGTTGAAAACGTCCGTATGCTGTCGCTTCCATGTTATTAAGTGAGAGCCGTCGCTTCTTTATGCATGCCGCCATGAGATCTGAAGAACCTCGTAAAGGAAAATTCTCCCAGGCGGTGGCCGACCATTTGTTCGGTCACATAGACCGGTAAAAATTTGCGCCCATTATGAACCCCGAAAGTATGTCCAACAAATTCAGGCGGAATCGCAGAAGCCCGAGCCCAAGTCTTAATCATCTTCTTGTCCCCGACGGCGTTCATCTTCTGCACTTTTTTAAATAACTTAGCGTCTATATACGGACCTTTTTTAGTCGATCGACTCATATTTTTTCCTTCACCTCATCAAACTGAACTACGCCGTCGCCTGCTTAGCGCGCCGACGATCCGCGACAATCATCCAACTCCAAATTTTGTTTTTCTTGCGAGTCTTATAACCCTTCGCTAATTGATTCCAAGGCGACTTCGGATGGTTTCCACCCTTTGATTTTCCGCGCCCGCCGCCCATTGGATGATCCGTGGCGTTCATCGCGCCGCCGCGAACCGTGGGACGAATTCCCAAGTGCCTGGAACGCCCCGCTTTACCGAGGCTGATCGTATTGTGATCGGTATTGGAAACTTGTCCAATGGTCGCCAAGCAAGAATCCGGAACCTTGCGAATTTCGCCGGAAGGCATTCTCAACTGGGCAAAACCGGAATCTTTGGCCATCAACTGCGCTTGAGAGCCGGCGGATCGAATCATTTGCGCGCCGCGGCCAGGCTGAAGCTCGATATTATGAATAAAAGTTCCGTCAGGAATATAAGACAAAGGCAAAGCGTTTCCCACTTTAATTTCGGCGGCGGGGCCGCTCATAATCACATCTCCGACATTGAGCCCCACGGGATGCACGATATAGCGTTTCTCTCCGTCGCTGTAATTGACCAGGGAAATGCGCGCGCTTCGATTCGGATCGTATTCAATGGACACCACGCGTCCAGGAATGCCGAATTTTTCGCGCTTAAAATCAATGATCCGATAGGAACGGCGATGACCGCCGCCCTGATGGCGCACCATGATCATTCCGGTGTTATTGCGCCCGCCTTTCTTGCGAAGATTTTTCAACAAACTTTTCTCCGGCGTATCGGTGGTTAATTCCGCGAAATCCGGGCTCGTCATATTGCGACGAGAGGGAGTGTAAGGTTTATAAAATTTAAGACCCATCTAATTTTCCTCTCCGATTTTAATGGATTGGCCCGCTTTGATGCGCACGACCGCTTTTTTCCAATCCGACTTTCGCCCCACGCTTTTTGAAACGCGGCGAACCTTTCCGGGGAAAACCATCGTTCGGACGTCTTCGACGGTCACATGAAAAAGGCCTTCCACCGCTTTTTTAATCTCAGGCTTGGTGGCTGATTTATTCACACGGAAAACATAAGCGTTCTGCTTATCCTTTAAGATAGTGCTTCTCTCCGTGCGAATAGGCCGTTCGATAATTCCGTAAAGGTTTTCCATAAATTATTTTCCCACAACGCTTAATTTCTGCCACGCCGCCTGCGTCAAGACCAGTCGGTCGGCCGCCAAAACCCCATAAGCGTTCAAATTTTCGGGCTGGGTCACGGTAAAATCTTTAATATTACGGGCGGCAAGAGAAACTTTGGGATTTTTTTCTTCAATCACCAGAACGGTTCTCGGAGAACAATTCAATTTTTTTAGAAGAGAAGCCATCTCGCGCGTACGCGCATCGTTTAACTGAAATGAATCCAGAAACGTGATTTTCCCCTCTTGATATTTAGCCGCCAGCGCGTGCGCCAAAGCCTTGCGCGCTTTTTGCCTGGGGAAATCCAAATGAAGCCGGCCCGCCTTCGGGCCATGAATAACCCCTCCATGCCTCCACAAAGGAGAACGAATGGAGCCTGCGCGCGCGCGACCGGTATGCTTTTGCTTCCAGGGCTTTTTGCCGCCGCCGGAAACTTCCGAGCGAGTCTTCACGCTCGCCGAGCGCTCTCTTTGATTGGCCAAATAAATAGTCACGTACTCGTGGAGAAATTCCTTGGAAGGATTAATCTCGACGAGAGTATCTTGCAAATCAACTTGCCCCACCGATTCCCCTTTCATATTCAGAAGGGGAGCCTGCATCTTCACTTGTTTTTCTTTTGATTGCGGCATATTCAATCTCACCAAACCTTATTTTTTAGCTGCCGTCGGCTTTTTAGCCGTAATAATATTACCCATCTTGTCTTTCTTAATGGCGGACTTGACAGGCTCAACCCAGAATTTTCTAGATTTAACTGTTTCAAAAACCTTGACTAAGCCGCCGCGCGGCCCCGGCACAGAACCCTGCAGATAAACCAAATTCTGACTCGGATCAACTTCGATAACCTCAATTTTTTGAACGGTTGCCATCTCTCCGCCCATTCGTCCCGCCATTCTCTGGCCAGGCAACACCCGCCCTAAAGCGCGGCGAGAAGCTAATGAACCGGGAGAACGCTGCTTATCGGAAGCGCCATGAGAAGCCGGAAGACCCCGGAAACCGTGGCGCTTCATCGCGCCGGCAAAACCTTTTCCTTTATTAACGGCTTGAACATCGACGTAGTCCCCGGGTTTAAAAATATCGGCTACATGCACTTGCTGACCAAGCTCGAAACCGGAAACATTATCCACTCGAACCTCTCGAACCCAGCGCGCCGGAGAAACGGAAACTTTCTTGAACTGCCCTAGAAGCGCCTTGGAAAGATTTTTTTCTTTGCGTTTCCCATAGGCCAATTGAACGGCATTATAGCCATCCGGACCGCTTAAACTTTTAACTCCGATCACATCGCAAGGGCCGGCTTGAACCACCGTGACATCGCACAAACGCCCATTTCTCTGCCGAAAAACCTGCGTCATTCCCACCTTCTGGCCGAAAATAACGCGCAGAGATGCGGGAGCCTTTTTAACGGCACCCGCTTTAGATTCCGTCTGTTCCGTCTTCGTTGTTTCTTCGCTCACATGACCCTCGAATGTTAAAAAAAATTCCCCAGACTAGAGTTTTATTTCAACGTCAACCCCAGCCGGCAAGTCCAACTTCATCAA
>JAKAQV010000108.1 GCA_021819565.1 bacterium
GATCTTTTCACCTCGGCGATCAATTTCTCCAAATTCTTTCTGGGAACGGGCAATTTGTGGTGAAACCAGGCGGTGGCGGCATAGGTTGGAAGAGCCAGTTCGTACGGCAAATCAACCGAGGGATTGGATTCCGGGCCGTCCACGCTTAAATCAAAGTTGAGAATTTGAGAGAGTAAAATGACCCCGTTTAAATCGATCGCCTCGTCGTTTTCAAGCTCGTCTACCACGACGGCAGACCGGGTCGTGCCGTAGCTTTCTCCAAAAAGATATTTTGGCGAATTCCAGCGTCCGTATTTGGAGAGAAATTGGCGGATAAATTCGGAGAAAGCGTGCGCGTCCTGGTCCACGCCCCAAAACGCCTTGGCCGCGTCTTTCCCGGCAATGCGGCTAAAACCGGTTCCCGGGGCGTCGATAAACACCAAATCGCTGGCGTCAAGAAGGCTATAGTCATTATTGACGACTTGATAAGGAGCGGCGGGGGTGTGGGTGTCGTCCTTGGTCACGACGCGTCTGGGGCCAAAAGCGCCCATATGAAGCCAAACCGTTGAAGAACCCGGGCCGCCGTTATAAAGGAAAGTGATCGGGCGTTTGTCTGGCGAAACCCCGCGCTTAAAATAGGCGACATAAAAAATAGAGGCTTCCGCTTGCGGGGTTTTCACTTCATCCTTGAGAGCTTTTGATCCCTGGGGTGGAGTCACGTCGTCATAACCTTTTGGGTGAACGACCAGGGTTCCCGCGATGGCCTGATAATCCACGCGCTTATGGTTGATCATGACAGAGCCTTCCGTTATTTTCTCTTGGGGCTTAAAAAAACCGATAGTGGTTGCATCTTTTTTGGATGAGGAGTCCTTTTTTTTCTTCGCGTCTTTGGCGGCGAATACAGGCGGCGCCATTAAGGCGGCGCTGATGAAAACGGCGATGATTTTTTTGAAGGCGTTTGTTTGTTCCATGTTAGACCTCATGACCTAGAATTTTGCTGAGCGGACGATTGGCGGCAAAGAAAATAAGCCCGGAACCGATTCCAAGCCCCGTCATCAGTGCAAAAAACGCTTCCTTGGTCATCGTCCCGTAAAAGCCGCCGATAAAACCCGAGAGATAGTCTCCGAAGAAACTGGATAAAAACCACATTCCCATCAGCATCGAGACCATGCGGGCCGGAGAAACCTTCGTGACTAAAGACAATCCAATGGGAGATAAGTAGAGTTCGCCGATGGTTAAAATGGCGGAGCTAGACACCAGCCATAGAAGGCTTCCTCTTTCTCCGGACAGAACGATTCTTGAAGCGACGATCATGACGACAAAAGAAAGGCCAAGCAAGACACAGCCGATGCCCATTTTCATGACGCTGGACGGCTCTTTTCCGCGCTTATTTTGCCATTCCCAAAATTTATCGAGGATGGGCGCGAAAAGGAAAATAAAGGCGGGGTTAAAGGCTTGATACCAGCTGGACGGGAGGTGAAACCCAAAGAAATTCCATCGCGTGTTTTGATCGGCCCAGATCTGCATCGTGTTTCCCTGCTGTTCATAAACGGCCCAGAAAACGATGTTGACGATGCAGAGAAAGACGAGCGCGGCAATGGCCTTCCACTCATTCGGCGTGATTTTTTGCTCGGCAATCTTCTCTCGGGCAAGACCCTCTTCCTTGATTTTATCCTGCGGGAGAAGATGCCGCCCAAAATGGTAAATCAAAAGTCCCGAGACCATGCCGACGCCCGCGGCCCCAAAACCCCAATCCCAGCCGACCAGTTGGCCGAGGGTTCCGCAGACTAAAGGCGAGAAAAAGGCGCCGAGGTTGATCCCCATGTAGAAAATAGTGAATGCCGAGTCTCTTCTCGGGTCGCCCTCCGGATAAAGATCGCCGACTTGAGTCGAGATATTGGGCTTAAAGCAGCCGTTGCCTAAAATTAGAAATAAGAGCGCGAAGAAAAAGAAGCGCTCGCTGGCCATCAAAAAATGTCCGATCGTCATCAGAATTCCGCCGATATAGACCGACTTTCTCTGGCCAAAAACGCGATCGGCCAAAATTCCGCCGAAAAAAGGCGTGAAGTAGACAAAACCGGTGTAGAGCCCGTAGATTTGAGAGGCGAGGGCTTGGACGGAAAGCTGGTTGTGGACGCCAAAAAGCCCCACGGACCATTGGACAAACATTTGAACCGAGTGGTATCCAAAAACGGTCATCCCCTTGTTGGCGTCTAAAATCAGGATTTTCATCATGTAAAGAACGAGAAGCGCTCTCATTCCGTAATAAGAGAAACGCTCCCACATTTCGGTAAAGAAAAGAACGTAGAGGCCTTTGGGATGGCCAAACCATTCGCCCGGCGTTTTTCGGGAGGTCTCTTCAACCGCGTGAGAGGCGGGGACTGTTCCTAATTCATCCATTGAGAGATTATATCTTATGAGGATATTCTTGCGTGAGCCAAAGGCCTCACGGGACAGGCGGCGCGGTGATGGGGAGAAACTTCCTCTAAGACGGGAATTTCTCTACGGCAGGAATCCTTGGCGTAGCGGCAGCGGGGATGAAAGGGGCAACCCGTCGGAGGGGACAGCGGGCTGGGAATGTCTCCCGACAAAATGATGCGGCTTCTCTGTTTCTGCTTTTCCGGGTCGGGAAGCGGGATGGCCGACAAAAGGGCTTCGGTGTAGGGATGCTGGGGATTTGAAAAGATTTCGTTCGCCAGGGAAAACTCGACAATTTTTCCTAAATACATGACCGCGATTTTGTCGCAGAGATGTCGCACGACCGAAAAATCATGCGAGATAAAAATATAGGTCAGCCCCAATTCCTTTTGAAGGTCTTTAAGCAGGTTAAGAATTTGAGCTTGGATCGAGACATCTAGCGCGCTGACCGGCTCGTCGCAGACGACCAATTTTGGATTTAAGGCCAAGGCTCTGGCGATTCCGACTCTTTGCCTTTGCCCGCCGGAAAATTCGTGCGGATAGCGCGACAAATGGCTTTTGGAGATTCCGCACTTGTCGGCGAGCTTGAGAAGGCGTGTTTGCCCGTCGTTTTTCCATTCCCCGTGGATAATGAAAGGTTCTTTTAAAATCTCCAATACGGTCATTCGGGGGTCCAGGCTTGCGTAGGGGTCTTGAAAAATAATCTGGACTTCGCGCCTAAACTCCTTAAGTTTATTTCCCTTGAGGTTTTGGACTTCTCTTCCGTTGTATAAAATCTTTCCTTCGCTGGGGGTGTCCAATAAACACAGAATTCTCCCCAAGGTCGTTTTCCCGCAGCCCGATTCTCCGACAATTCCCAAGGTTGTCGCTTTTTCAACGCCGAGAGAAATTCCGTCTAAAGCGCGGATGGTTTTGGGAGGACCAAAAAAACCTTCTTTCGCCGAGAAAAATTTTCGCAGGCCCTGGGCCTCGAGATGGAAAATTTCTTTCTCTGTCGTCATTGGTTTTCCAAAAGCCAACAATTGGCGCGGTGTCCGTCTCCCAAATCAAAAGAAGGGGGGTCGTTTTCTCGGCAGCGCGCTTGAACCTCGGGGCAGCGGGGGGAAAAAGGACATCCCCGGGGCTTATTTTTTAAATCCGGCGGGCGCCCGGGAATGGATTCAAGACGGTCTTTTTTTGAATCCGGAGACGGAATGGCGCTTAAAAGCCCTCGGGTGTAGGGGTGAGACGGAGTCTTAAAAAGAGAAGTCATCGAAGCCGCCTCGACCGCTCTTCCGGCATACATGACGATCATTTGATCCGCCATGTCGGCCACGATGCCGATATTGTGGGTGATGAGAATGACCGCCATTTGAAATTCTTTTTGCAATTCTTTGATTAGTTCCAGAATCTGGGCCTGAATCGTCACGTCCAGAGCGGTCGTGGGCTCATCGGCGATTAAGATTTCCGGGTTGCAGCTGAGGGCCATCGCGATCATCGCGCGTTGACGCATTCCTCCGGAAAACTGATGAGGATAATTATTGAGGCGGTTTTTCGCGTCTGGAATTCCCACCCTGTCTAGGAGTCTTGCGGCCTCCTTAAGCGCGTCGGCCCTGCTTTTTCCCCGGTGAATCAACAAGGGTTCCGCGATCTGTTCTCCGATAGTTAAAACCGGGTTTAAAGAGGTCATCGGTTCTTGGAAAATCATCGCGATTCGATCCCCTCTAATTTTCCGCATTTCTTTGATCGGCAGATCCAAGAGATTTTTTCCGTGAAAGAGAATTTGTCCTTCGATTTTGCACTGGGGGCTGGGCGGCAAAAGGCGCAATATCGACAGAGCGTGAACGCTTTTTCCGGAGCCCGATTCTCCAACGATGGCCAAGGTTTGGTTGGCGCTTAAAGAGTAGCTTAGGTTTTCAACGGCTCCAATAGGGCCCTCATCGCTTGAGAAAGAAACCTTGAGATTGGAGATGGAAAGAACGGGCGGCACAGAAAAATTAAATTGCGGTCGTGACCAGGCTTTCCGTTGATAGAACTCCGGGGGTTGAGCGGATGCCGCGAACGACCACATTGGATAAAGTGACGATGTCTTCCGTTTCGACATCCAAGACTAAATCCCAGCGGCCGAAAACGGCCGTTACGTGGGCGACCCCTTTAATGGCCTTAATTTGGCTGAGTGCGGATTTCTCTTTTCCCGCCATGAGTCTTACCAGAACGAGTCCCGTAACCATAAATCCTCCTGATCTTTTGTCTTTTGTCAGTATACCAATTTGTTTAATAAGATATATCGGGTTAGATCGTGGGAACTCTATTGAGGCCGCAAAAAGCTTTTTTATTTCTCGCTTCGCTTTTCGTCTTGAGCGTGGGAATATCCGCTTGGTCCAAGGACCAAGCTTTTCATGCGACAAGGCATGTCGTTATCAAGTGCGCTTCCGGCGCCAAGATTAAAGCCGATATCGCTGACACCCCCAAAGAACGGGAAGAGGGGCTGATGTTTAGAAAAAAACTTCCTAAGAATTACGGGATGCTTTTCGTTTTTCCTCAGGAAGATTATTTTGAATTTTGGATGAAAAACACCTGGGTCAATTTAGATATGGTCTATATCGGTTGGGATAAAAAAATTACCGCTTTGTACCCCAATGTCGCGGCCTCGACTCCCAAAACCAAGGATGCGGACGTGGCGCGGGTGGGAGGACGGGCCCAATATGTCTTGGAGCTCCCCGCTGGGGCGGCCAAGCGCGACCATCTGGCGCTCGGTCAGGGTTTAAAGTTCAAAGTCAAGATACCGCGAAAATAAAAATTACGCTGGGAGACAATATGATGAACAAGCGAATATTGGTTGTCGAAGACTTGGCGGTCGCCAGAGATTTTCTATGCCAGGTTCTTAAAAATTTGGGGTGCGTCGTGGTCGCGACTGCCGATACCGGCACGAAGGCCATTGAAGCCTATCAATTACACAAGCCGGATTTAATGACTCTGGATATTTCGCTTCCGGATATGGACGGTTTATTCGTGCTTAAAGAGGTTAAAAGGGCGCATCCGGATGCCAAGGTTTTTGTTGTCACCGCCAATAACCAGGAAATGCTCAAAAAAGAGGCCATCGCTCTTGGAGCCGTGGGAGTTCTCTTAAAACCGTTTGGAGTCAAGGAAGTTCAAGAAGCCCTAAAAAGCGCGTTTCCGGCATGAGTTTGTCGCAAGTCCGTAAAAAATCCATCGCCGACTCTTTGGCTTTTGGCGCCGAAAAGATTGCCCAGCATCTTTCTCGATTGGATGGGCATCCCTGGGATTCTAAGGTTCAAACGGGTTTATACGGCCCGGAATTTCTCAAGCGTTTGAGCGCGGAATCAATTCATATCCCTTATTGGTCGGCCTATCTATCCGCCCAATCGAATATTCCACTGGGGGTCCATCTCTTACTTTCGCCTAAGGCCGCTTCCGTTTTGTCCCAGGTCCTGGCTGCCGCCTATGGACGGGGAGAGGCGGTGAAACTGTTTTCCCCTCAAGATGCGGTCAAGGAATTTGCCAATATCGCGGCCCATATTTTTTGCGGGGAATTTGGAGGACTCTCGCGCTCTATCTGGATTTTGTCCACTCCCGAAATTTTGCGCGGGGAGAGAAATGAACTTATCTCCAGCCAATGGCGCTCGGTTAAGGGTGGCGACATCGCTTTTATGTCCGCCATCATCAACACGGGATTTCAATTTCAAATTGATTATGAGCTCGGTTTGTATGCGAGCGAGAAAGCGTTAGAAAATTATTTCCCCCAAGAGCCGTAGACCAGTGTCCTTAAACGAATCTTCTTTATCATGGGAGTCTCAATGGAAAGAATTTCTTCGGGGAGTTTCTCTTTTTAAAGATTTAAAGGATGAGGACTTTGAAAAGATCATTTCCAAAATCCAGTTGGCTTCTCTTACAAGAGGCTCTGTACTTTTCCGCCAAGGAGATGATTCCCCGGGCCTTTTTATTATCACCTCCGGCCGCGTCCGGGTAGTATATCGAAGGGTGAATCAGGAAAGTGTCGAAGTCATCTTGGGCCGAGGCGATTGCCTTGGAGAAAGCGGAATCATATTAGAGGAAAAATGCGTCGCGACAGTGCACGCTTTAACCAGCTGCGAATTTCTGGGGATTTCCCGCGAAGATTTTTCTGAGACGCTTAAGGAACATCCGGAAATAGCCCTTCGGCTTTCCCAGGTTCTCGCGCGCCATGTCCTTCAAACGAGCGCCTCCCGCTCGAATTTGGGGCAGTGCCAGGCTAAATTTTTCACGATTTCCTCATCACTGCCTTTCCCGGAGCGGCAGTTCTTTTCCGCTTATCTGGGGCTTCAGCTTCAGGAACAGACTCGGAGCCGTGTTCTAGTTGTTGACATGGATGAAAAAT
>JAKAQV010000109.1 GCA_021819565.1 bacterium
GACAATCGCCCACGCGGGTTTGGCCGGCTCTTTAGGGCTTAAAATTATTCCCGTTATCAATAAAATTGATTTGCCCTCGGCCGATTTGGACGCGACTCTCGAGCAGATTTGGGAAACCTTAAAAATCGAGGAAGAAGAAATTTGTGTCAGCGCAAAAGAAGGCCGCGGGGTTTCCGAACTTTTAGAAGAAATCGTGCGCCGAATTCCGCCGCCGGATGCCAATCCCGAAAGCCCTCTTTGCGCCCTGATTTTTGATTCGACCTTTAATTCTTACCGGGGAGTCGTCTTGTTGGTTCGCCTCAAGGACGGAATCGCCAAAGCCGGAATGAAGATTCGATTCTTTTCGACGGGACATGAGGCGGTCATTGAAGAAGTCGGATTTTTGATGCCGCAACTCCGCAAGGCCGATAGTTTGTCGGCGGGAGAGGTAGGCTACGTTATTTGCGGTATTAAAGATATTCATCAGGTTCGGGTCGGAGACACGATTATGGAGTCGATGAGGCCTTTGGCGAAGCCCTTGAGCGGATATCAAGAAGCCAAGCCCGTCGTTTTTGCCGGCATTTTCCCGGTCAACGCCGCCGACTATCAATCTTTGTCGAGCGCGCTCCAAAAACTCAATTTGGAAGACAGCTCCTTTCAGTATCAGGGCGAGCAGTCCCAGGCTTTGGGGTTTGGTTTTCGTCTCGGGTTTCTCGGGCTTCTGCACATGGAAATTCTTAAAGAACGCCTTGAGCGCGAGTTCGGACTCTCTTTGATTATCACCGCTCCCAATGTCCGCTACCGCGTTCAAATTAAAGAGGGGTCTTGGAAGGTGGTTGAAAATCCCTCTCAGTGGCCGGATCGCTCCATTATCCAATCTGTCGAAGAGCCATATGTCTTGGCGACGATGATCGTTCCGGTCGAATATCAGGAAGGGGTTCTCAATTTGCTCAAGGAAAAGCGCGGCGAGTATAAAAATATTGAATATCTATCGAACAAACGACTTTTGATAGAATACCATTTGCCGCTTTCGGAGATGGTCATTAGTTTTTATGATCGGCTAAAATCCATTTCCAAAGGCTATGCGTCCTTGGACTATCAGCCGGAGGGCTATCGCGTCTCCGATTTGGTTTTCCTGGAAATTTTAATTCATGGACAAGCGGTAGACGCCTTGAGTCAAATTGTCCACCGCGATAAGGCCTACGGGGTCGCTAAGGCTCTTTGCGAGAAGCTCAAGGAATTGATTCCGCGGCAAAATTTTGAGGTGGCGATCCAAGCTCAAATCGACGGGCGTATTATCGCGCGGGAAACCCAGTCGGCGGCGAGAAAAGACGTTCTCGCCAAATGCTATGGCGGCGACATCACTCGAAAGCGGAAGTTGTTGGAAAAGCAGAAAGAAGGAAAGAGAAAGGCGAAACTTTTAGGCAAGGTCGAGGTGCCGCAGGAGGCGTTTTTGGCCGCCTTAAGGATCGATGAACCGTCGGAAAGGGGATAAACATGGAAGGACGACTTTTTTTAATCGGAGTGGCGATGGGACTCTATACCTGGAGGAGCCGAAGCCTGAAAAAAAATGGCGGTTTGGACAGCCCTCTGAGAAGGGGGCTGTGGCACGGGCTTTTCTGTTCTCTCGCCGCGGCGGCGGCGGCCTTGGTTTTATCGGTGTCGATGGAAAAACACACGCGCTTTGTCTTTGTCGGTCCCAATGCCTTTGCGGCTTCGGAATTTTATCCCAGTATTATCGCCGCGATTGTCGGGTTCATTTACGGGTTTTTCCGCGGCAAGGCCGAGCCGGAAAGTAAGAGAGGCTATTTTTTGCTGGAAGACTCGGAATGGGCGGAAACGGTTTTTTCCGCCGTCCTTCTAGCGGCGACGATTATGTATTTCATCGTTCAAGCTTTTAAAATTCCCTCCGGGTCGATGGAGAATACGCTGTTGATCGGCGATCATCTTTTCGTCAATAAATTTATCTATGGGCTGAGGATTCCATTTACGGGAGAGCGTATTTTCAATTTTCGCGGGGTTAAAAGGGGGGACATCATGGTTTTCTCTTTTCCCGACCAAGATCCCCGCGATGTCCACTGCGGTTCCGTTCAATACCACCGAGATTTCATTAAGCGCGTGATCGGGCTTCCGGGAGATAAAATCGAGGTCAGGGCCGGGCAACTCTACATTAACGATGTTCCGATTAAAAACGAGCCATATGCTCATTTTTCCGATGGCGAGATGCGCCAGCCGGAATCGGTTCGGGCTTTTGATCTCAGTCCCAAAAAATACCAGGAATTGTGGCAGAATCACGAGCTGGACGGCATACTCCAAGACGTCCAGCGCGATTTCTTTGGGCCCGTAACCGTTCCTCCCAATTCCTATTTTATGATGGGGGACAATCGCGACCGCTCCTGCGATTCTCGCTATTGGGGTCCGGTTCCGCTCAAAGACGTGCGCGGCAAGGCTTGGTTTATCTATTGGCCGCCGTCGCGGATGGGAACGGTTCACTGAGGGACGTTTCCATTTTGCTTAAGAATGCGTGCGCTTGGGAATGTAGCGAACCCCGTCTAAATCCTTGAAAGCGGCGTCTTGGGTCCACAAAACGGCATTTTTCATGCGGGCGGTGGCCAGAATGACGGCATCGGCCATCGGCAGGTTGAGTCGGACGGCGAGTTGCGCGGCATTTAAAGCGACGGCGGCGTTCAATTCGACGACGTCTCCCTGTTGCATTAAGGCCGCAACCTGAAGCGCGGAGTTTTCTCCGCGTTGAACTAAGACCCGTTTAAAGACTTCATAGATAGAAATAGAGGGGACCACGAGGAGCTTGGTCTCTTCAATCGCGGGAGCGAAAAAGGCCGCATTGCGGCCATCCGCTAGATATTCCAGCCAGCCGGAGGAGTCTACGACGTTCAAGACGATATTAGCGCTCATCGTTGAACCCTGGGGCTTAAAACCGGTCTTTTTCCCGCGGGAGGTTGGTGTCGATGCCCTTGAGAAAACCGCGCATGGCCTTGGCGGGGCGCACAAGGATAAACTCGATGCGGTTTTCATAGCTTAGAACCTGGACCTTTTCGCCGGGGCGAATTCCCAGCGACTGCCGCACATCTAAAGGTATGACGACCTGGTATTTCGGCGAGATCGTGACCGTGTGTTGCATGGGCTTTCTCCTATCGATATCTACATTGTAATACTATAACACGATCGATTGGAATTGTCAATGCGCGTTTTTTGAAGGGGAGTTCTTTTCTTTCGCCGCGGATTTAAGCATGGCCGCGGCGGTGTAAACGACGACTAAAATGACAAGCCAGCGAATCAAGGTCAACGGGAGAGATTTAACCACGTAGGCGGCGATCAAAACGGCTGGACTTCCGCCAATAGTCAGACCCAAGGCCGGACCAGCTTCATATTTCTTTTCCTTAATAAAACGCGCGGCGGCGACCGGCATTAAAAACGCGCAGGAACCCATCATGATGGGAAAAGCCGCCTTCGGATTCATTCCTAAAAGGCTAATCAAGATCATGCAGGGGGCGTAGAGCCCGATTCCCAGGGTCATTAAGGCGCCTAAAATGAAGTTGCCTAAAACGGCGATGATAAGTCTTAGCCCCCAAAGCTTTTCAGCGATTCCCCCGGCCGGAAATAGCCCGAAATTGGAAGCCAGAAAAATGCCGGCCGCGACAAAAAGGGCGATTCCCATGCCGATTTGAATTTTACGGCGAGAAAGCGAAGCGACGATTCCCGATCCCAGCCAGGCGCCGACAACGGAGGCGGCAATCATCAAGACCAAGGTCTTGGCCTCCACCGAGACAATGGCGATAAAGATTAAGGCCTCAAGCAAGGTCGGTATCGTGTGACCGACATTGAGGGTTCCGGGGATATTTTCATCGGAGACCACTTTGGCGATTTTAAAAAGGGCGGTGGTGGTGGCAAAAGAGCCGATTCCCAAGGTGTCGAGAAAATCGGTCGCAAAACCGATGGCCGATTCCGCGAGAGTGGGCATGAGCCGGCGGGAAAAATCCTTGCTCGATAAGAGAGCCTTGATCCAAATAAAAATAAAAGCAACCCCAAAAACCCCCAGGGCGACAAACAGCGCGAATTTGAGAGACATTGAATAGAGGATAACACTTTCATTAATGGAATTTTAACGCCCGGCCCTGTTAAAATAGAGAGGTATGGCGTATAGTTACATCGTCTCGGGCGTGCTGGTCATTGTGTTATTGATTTATATGCTCTTTGCCTTGTTTAAGCCGGAGTGGTTCTAGGTGTTTTATGACCATTAATGATTGGATTCAAATAGGGGTTTATCTTGGAGTTTTGCTTCTCTTGGTCAAGCCTTTGGGGCTTTACATGGCCAAAATTTTCGAGGGAGAATGGCCCGGTCCCCGCGTTTCTTCCCTTGTGGAGCGTCCGATCTATCGCCTATTTGGAGTTGATGACTCATCCGAGATGAATTGGAAGTCTTATGCCGTTTCCATGCTTCTCTTTAATTTTTTTGGCTTTGTCATCGTCTACGCCATTGAGAGATTGCAGTTTTATTTGCCGCTGAATCCTCAAAAATTCGCCGGAGTTCCGCCGGATTTGGCCTTTAACACCGCGGTCAGTTTTGTGACCAACACCAATTGGCAGGCTTATGGGGGCGAGACCACCATGAGTTATTTGACCCAGATGGCGGCCCTCACCACCCAGAACTTCGTTTCGGCGGCCTCCGGCATGGCGGTTTTAATCGCCTTGATTCGAGGCATTACCCGCAAACAGACGGAGTGGTTGGGAAATTTCTGGGTTGATTTAACGCGCGGCGTCCTTTATATTCTTTTGCCTCTTTCTTTCCTTTTGGCCCTGGCTTTAATTTCCCAGGGCGTCATCCAGAATTTTAGCCCTTATCGCATGGTTCAAGATAAACTAATCCCCATGGGGCCAGCCGCTTCTCAAATCGCGATTAAACAATTGGGAACCAACGGCGGGGGTTTTTTTAACGCCAATTCCGCCCATCCCTTTGAAAATCCCACTCCGCTGTCAAACTTTTTGGAGATGTTGTCCATTCCCCTCATTGCGGCTGCTTTATGCTACACCTTTGGCGCTATGGTTAAAGACGTCAAACAAGGATGGGGGATACTGACGGCGATGGTCTTGATTTTTGTTCCGCTCCTTTTAATGGCCGTTCATTCCGAGCGGGCGGGAAACCCGGCTTTTGCGTCCTTGGGCATCGATCAATCGTCGGGCAACATGGAGGGAAAAGAAGTTCGCTTAGGCGCCGTCAATTCGGCCTTGTGGGGGGCGGTGACAACCGCGACCTCCAATGGTTCTGTCAATTCCATGCATGATTCCTTTATGCCTTTAGGCGGATTTGTCACTCTTTTCATGATGCAGTTAAGCGAAGTCGTTTTTGGCGGAGTCGGCTGCGGCCTCTATGGGATGCTCGCCTTTGTCTTCGTGGCGGTCTTTGTCGCGGGATTAATGGTGGGGCGCACTCCAGAATATTTGGGAAAAAAGATAGAGAGTTTTGAGATGCAAATGGCTTCCGTCGTCATTTTGATCATGCCGGCTATTGTCTTGGCGTCAACCGCGATTGCCGTCAGCTGTGAGATTGGAAAATCCGCCGTTTCAAATCCCGGGCCGCACGGGTTTAGCCAGATTCTCTATGCCTTTACTTCCATGGGAAATAACAACGGAAGCGCTTTCGCCGGGCTTAATGCCGATAACCCCTTTTATAATATCCTCGGGGGCTGGGTCATGCTTTTAAGCCGCTTTTGGGTGAAAATTCCGGTCCTGGCCATGGCGGGATCTCTCGCGCGGAAAAAGATCATTCCCTCCGGCCCCGGAACTTTGCGGACTTCCTCTGTCTTATTTATCGGGCTGTTAATCGGGGTTGTTCTCATCGTCGGAGTTTTGTCGTTTGTTCCCGCCTTGGCCTTGGGGCCCATCGCGGAATATTTGGGAATGGCCCATCTATGAAGCCGACATCCAGAAAGAAGTCTTTGTTTGACCCGCCGCTCCTGAGAAGGGCGGCGCTCGATTCCTTTCTTAAATTATCGCCGCGCAATCAGATGAGAAATCCGGTGATGTTTTGCGTTTTTGTCGGGGCGATTTTAAGCTCGGGCTTATTTGTCCAGAGTCTTCTGGGAACGGGAGAAGCCCCTTCCGGTTTTATCTTTCAGATTTCAGCGTGGCTGTGGTTTACCCTTTTGTTCGCCAATTTCGCCGAAGCGATGGCGGAGGGGCGGGGCAAGGCTCAGGCGGAGAGTTTAAGAAAGACCCGAAAGGAGGTCAAGGCCAGAAAATTGAGTTCTGCCCAAAAAAATTCGGATTTTGTCGTCGTCTCTTCATCGGAACTCCGCTCTGGAGATATCGTTTTAGTTCAAGCCGGCGACTTTATCCCGGGAGACGGAGAAGTCATCGAGGGAATCGCTTCGGTCAATGAAAGCGCGATCACCGGCGAAAGCGCGCCGGTCATCCGGGAAAGCGGCGGGGATCGCAGCGCGGTGACCGGAGGGACCTTGGTCCTGTCCGATTGGATTATCGTTAAAATATCCGCCAATCCCGGCGAGGCCTTTTTAGATAGAATGATCGCGCTGGTTGAAGGCGCCAAACGCCAAAAAACTCCCAATGAAATAGATCGGA
>JAKAQV010000110.1 GCA_021819565.1 bacterium
CCAAAGCCTTTTTAATCTCAATCCGATATTTTCGGCAATCACCGCCGGATCCTCGGTCGCCGTATAAACGGTCAGATTTCCGGCGAAAGAAAATCTGTCTTCTTTGACTTTGACCTCCATTTCTTTTTCAAGCTCGGGCTTAAAGGGATAATAAAGGCGGAGTCCAAAAAGCCGGTAGGAAACTAAAATCGGGCGATAAGTTCCGGGCGGGATATTGACCGCGAAAAGACACCCGCTATTTCCCTGCTCGCCCAAAATGGGGTGATCTAAATCCAGATGGCCCAATTTGTCGGCCTGGGCCCAAATAATTTTAGTGGCGGGATGCGCGAAGAGACTAAACCAATCGGTGTGCAAAAAATAAACGCAAGCCGACATCGCCCCATTTTGAAGAGAAACGGCTTGCCTGGAGGCGGGCAAGGTCGAACACGCAGAAAAAAGGAGTAACGGCAAGAAACGAAAAGCAAAAGAAAGAGACGGAAAGCAACGGAGAGAAACGGAAAGTAAAAGAAAAAGACGAAACGGCTTTTTTCTTTTACTTCCGTTCCTTTCGGTAACTTCCATTGCTTTCCGTTGCATCCGTTACTTTCCGTTACATCCGTTGCTTTCCGTTTCTCTCCGTTACTTTCCGTTACATCCGTTGCTTTCCGTTTCTCCGATCTTCCTTCATGAAATCAGTTTAGTATAATTGGGGCATGGCAGAGACAACGGACAATTTTGAATTTGAGAAACTCGCCCATGACATGGCGCTTGTCCGCATCACTAAGGAAGACCCCAGCTATAAAGCCGCTGAAACAGCCGCTGATATTATTCAAGAACTGGTTTTTTTAGCGATTACCCACACTAAAGGCAAACAAGATCCGCATATCACCCTCAAAGGAATTTTCCGCGGCGTCACCCAAGCTCTCTTTGCCTTAAACAAAGACATGCCCCAAGCCTGCGTGCGCCTCCTCCAGGAAATCCCGCATTTATCCGAGCGACTTGAGCTTGATTTCGCGACCTTGATGACCTGGGCCATGGAGGGAATCGCGAGCCTCGCCTCTCCGCTAGGACGCGAGAATTGCCACAAGATTCGCGCTAAGATTGATGAAAATTTCATGGGAACAGGAGAAATTTTTGAAAAACTTTGCGCCCAAAATCATTAAGGGCTCCTTTAAATAAGTGAAAATCGCTCTTGCGCAAATCAACCCGACCATCGCCGACTTTAACGGCAATCTCAAAAAAATCAGGGATTTTTCCGCCAAGGCCCGAAATCAAGGGGCCAACTTGGTCGTTTTTCCGGAGCAGGCACTATCTGGATACCCGGCTCTTGACTTATGGGAAGATCCCGCCTTTATCCGCGAAAACATCCGCGCGATCAAAAAATTAGCGGCGGGAAGCGGAGAATTAGGCATTATCGTCGGTTTTTCTTCGTTTAACGGCGCTCGCTTCGGAAAGCCCATCCACAATTCGGCGGCCTTTCTCCACCAAGGAAAAATCAAGGCGGTGCGCCATAAGACCCTTTTGCCCACCTACGATGTTTTCGATGAAGCGAGATATTTTGAGCGAGCTAGCTCCAATTCGCCGTTTAAGTTTAAAGGGAAAACGATTGGGCTCAGCATCTGCGAAGACGCGTGGTTTGGCGAAAAAAACGGAAAGAGAAAACTCTACCAAACAGACCCTATCCGTCTTCAAGCGCGCGAAGGCGCGGATATTCTCATCAACATATCTGCTTCGCCCTTTACTCGCGGAAAAAACATCCAGCGCCGGAAAATCATGTCGTCTCACGCGAAAAAAAACAAATTGCCGTTTTTTTACTGCAATATGACGGGCGGAAACGATGAAATTGTTTTTGACGGACGCAGCTGCGTCTTTGACCGCCAAGGACGCCTGATTCATCAGGCCAAAGCTTTCAGCGAAGATATCCTTGTCGTCGATTTAGAAAAAATGCCGCCGCCCGCTTCTCCCAATGAGATGAGCGAGATTGAGGAAATTGAGGGGGCGCTTGTCACCGGAATTCAGGATTATCTTTCCAAATCCAAAATTTCCAAGGTCTTTGTGGGTTTAAGCGGCGGAATTGATTCCGCCGTTGTCGCCGCCTTGGCGGTCAAGTCTCTGGGAAAATATCGCGTGACTGGAATCTCCATGCCGTCTCGCTATTCTTCGGAAGGCTCAATTTTTGACGCAAAAATTCTCGCTCAGAACCTTCAAATTCGCTTTCTCAGCGTCCCCATCGCGAATCTTCATAACGCCTATAAAGAAACTCTTACAAATTTTATCGACGGAAATCCCGAAGACCTTTGGGAACAAAACATTCAGGCCCGCATTCGGGGAAACATTTTGATGGCCCTAGCCAACAAAGAGGGGGGAATGGTTCTCACCACTGGGAACAAATCCGAGCTTTCGGTGGGATACTGCACGCTTTACGGCGACATGAGTGGCGGTCTTGCGCCCCTAGCGGACGTTCCTAAAGAGACGGTCTATCAACTCGCCGGATGGATTAACCGGGAAAGAGAAATTATTCCCTTAAATTCAATTCAAAAAGCGCCTTCCGCGGAATTAAAGCCTGGGCAAAAAGACGAAGACGATCTGCCGCCTTATCCGGTTCTCGATCAGATTCTCAAACTCCATATTGAGCAAAGGCTCGGCCTTGATGAAATCGCCAAAAAAGGCTTCTCTAAAAAACTCGTCCAAGAAACCTTGCGCCGCATCGAACTCGCCGAATACAAGCGCCGACAAGCTCCGCCCTGCATCAAAATATCCCCCAAGGCCTTTGGCGTCGGACGCAGAATGCCTATCGCGCGCGGAACTTATTTAGGCGAAGCGCCTTGAAGCTCGGAGAGATCCGCGATCCGGTTAAAAAGGCCGACGAGTTTGGCCAAAAGCTTAAGACGCGCGCGCTTTAAATCCGGATTATCCGCCATCACCATCACTTTTTCGAAAAAGAGATCGAGATGCGGCTTGATTTGGACAAGAGTCTTAAGGCTTCCCTCAAAATCATCGGACTCTATTTTTTCCTTGACTGCCTCTTCCATCTCCGTCAAAATTTTTAAAAGCGCGATTTCCGAAGGCTCCGTAAGACTCTCCGCGTTCAAAACCCCGTCGCCATTTGCGTAATGGGCTTGTTTTAAAATATTGGAAGCGCGTTTAAATGAAATCGCCAGCGGCTCGAAATCGGACTCTTTTCTAACGGCCTTAAGGGCGCTTAAACGAAGATAGGTTCGGTTGAGTCTCCCGAGAGCGCCCGCTTTCACCGCGCGAATTTCATCCACGGAAAATCCTTTTTCCTCGAAAAACGATTGGGCGCGGGCCCAGAGAAAGTCTAAAATCTCGTCTCGAAGCCGAAGAAAGCGATCTTCCACAAGATTCATGGGCTGATTTCTCAAAGCCAGAGAAACCGCTTTTTCCAAATCAATCGGCAGCTGGCGTTCAAGAGAGATGCGAATAATGCCAAAGGCTTGCCTCCTTAACGCATAGGGATCGGCGCTTCCGGTGGGGATAAGGCCGACGGCAAAACAGCCGGCGATGGAATCTAATTTTCCCGCTAAAGAGGCGATAGAACCTTCCACCGTGGTCGGAATCGGCGATTTTGGGCCTATGGGGAAATAAAATTCTTCAAGTCCCAGGGCGATTCTCTCGTCTTTTCCGTCTAGTCTCGCGTAAACCCCGCCCAAGGTTCCCTGCAATTCCGGAAATTCCTTGACAAGGTTTGTCGTTAAATCGGCATAACAAAGCCTGGATATCTCGGCACAAGAATCTTCGCTGACCGGAAAATCGCCTAAAAGTCCGATCAAGTCTTTCGTCAGTTTTTCGACTCGAAAGGCTTTTTCCGCCATCGTGCCCAGATCTTTCTGGTAGACCACGCGCTTAAGTTCCTCCAAATAGGATTCAAGAGGACGTTTGCGGTCTTTCTCGAAAAAGAAAACGGCGTCATTTAAGCGCGCGACTAAAACCCGCTCAAAACCTTCTCTGACCAAATTCTGGCCTTCCGAAACGCCGTCCCTGACTCCCATAAAGGCGTTGATGACCCGCCCGGAACGCATGAGCGGAAAAAATTTAAGCTGTTTTTTCAAAACCAGGCTGATCAAGGGCTGCGGGAGTTCAAGAAACTTCTGTTCAAAATGCCCCAAGACCGGAACAGGGTGCTCTGTCATCGCGACAATCTCGGAAATCAAATCTTCGTCTTTATCCCAAGAGCCTCCGCCTTCTCCGGCGGCCCAATCCAATTTCTTGATTAAAATTTTCCGGCGCTCTTCAAGAGAGACCAGAACCGCCATATTCCGCAAAATTTTTTCATAATCAGACGCATTTTCTATTTTTGCGGATTCCCCGTTAAGACCGCGCAAGACGCGGGAAGTTTTAATCCCGACCAAGGAAAAAGAAACCGGCAATGTCCCCCAAAGCGAGACAAAAGAGCGAATCGGTCGGGCGAATTTAAAGCGAGTCTCTTCCCATTCCATGGACTTGGGAAACTCGAGCGAAGAAATAACTTTAACCGCGGCCTCGGCTAAAATCTCGCGACACGCTCGGCCCGGACGGTTGACGGCAATCGCCAACTGTTCTCCCTTGGCGGTCGATTCTATGAGAAGCTGATCCGCAGTGACATTGTATTTCCGGGCGAAACCTTCGGCGGCCGAAGAATAGCTTCCGTCGGGATTTTTAAGCCGGGAAGCGGGGGGACCAAAAAATTTTTCGCTTAAGGCCTCGGATTTCGGGGCCACAGATTCGATCAGGACCGCAAGCCTTCGCGGAGTCCCAAAAGTTTTCAGCGATTTAAACGAAAGGCGGCTGGCCTTTAAAGCTTCCGAGATATTAGCGGCCAAACTCTCAAGAGCGAGAGACAAAAAGCGCGCCGGAAGGGGTTCAAGCCCTATTTCCAGAAGATAATCCTGCGCCTCCGACTCATTTTTGAGCGGCGAATTCTTTTTTCTTAGCATTTTCCAGTTCCCAATGACAGGTAATGACTTTTTTGGCCAACCCGCGCACGCGAGCGATATAGTGAGCTCTTTCTGTCACCGACACCGATCCGCGCGCTTCCAAAACGTTAAAACAATGCGAAAGCTTAAGGACGCAATCGTAAGCCGGCAGAGAAAGCCCCTTTAAAACCAGGCGCTCGCCTTCCCTTTCATAATCTTGAAAATGGCGGGCCAACATCTCGACGTCGGCTTCCTCAAAATTGTATACGGAAAATTGCCGCTCGGCCTCTTTGAAAATTTCTCCGTAAGACCGTTCATCGTTAAATTGGAGATCGAAAACCGAATTTTTTTTCTGTAAATACATCGCGATCCGCTCAAGGCCGTAGGTAATCTCGACAGAAACGGGAAACAAAGGCGCTTGCCCCATCTGTTGAAAGTAGGTAAATTGAGTAATTTCCATTCCATCCAGCCAAACTTCCCATCCTAATCCGGAAGCGCCCAAGGTTGGAGACTCCCAATCATCCTCAATCCAGCGCAAGTCATGCTTTTTAATGTCCAAGCCTAAGCTCTTTAAAGAGCCTATATACAAATCGGTCACGTCGATCGGAACGGGCTTGAGGAGAACTTGAAACTGATAATATTTTCCCAAGCGATTGGGATTGTCCCCATAACGTCCGTCGGCCGGACGCCGACAGGGCTCGGGGTAGGCGATTTGAACTGGAGAAGAACTGATCGCGCCAAAAAAAGTCGCCGGATTAAAAGTGGCCGCCCCTTTTTCGACGTCATAGGGCTCGATTAGAAGGCATCCTTTTTGAGACCAGAACTCTTTTAAGGCCAAGATAATATCTTGGAAATTCATCATAATGATACGCACTCCTCTTTCGCCACAGCCGCCAACATAGATTTTATAAATATCGGGGTTTTTAAAACCCGGTGAGATTCCTCCTCTATCTTTTGCTCGACCAAACGCCGAATCTGAGCGTTGAGGATTAAATCAAAAGGGAGCCGTGACAATTCGGCGAAAGAAGGGCGGTAGAACGCATCCCACATCGAAGGAGAAATGGAATTTTGAAACGGAGATTTTTCACGCACGCCAAAACCCGCCAATTCCAAGAGACGAAGCCCGAAAGCCGCTATCGCCCAGTGATGGGACTCTTGGGAATCCAAAAACGAAAGCGCGTCCTTTAACAACTCGTATTTTTCAGGACCGGGAAGGCCAAAAACGGTCAAGGCGCTGAGAAATTCGCAACAAAGAAAAGCTTCCGAAAGAGAGTCCAGGTTTTTTCTAATTCCGGGGAAACTCGAAAACAAGCTTCCGCCCGTCGCTTTGACATATCCCGTTCCGGGAGTCGCATGGAAGCGATATTCGCAATGAGAAAACGGCTCTGAAAAAGCCTTCATTTTCCGGCCCGCTCCATTGACCCCGGAAAACTTAACCCAGATTTTTCCCAAATCCCTCGTATAAACAACGGATAACCGCCCCGACTCCCCGAAGTCCCTACGGGACAAGACAATTCCCGGCGTCAAGATA
>JAKAQV010000111.1 GCA_021819565.1 bacterium
GAGTTAACCCATGAGGAAAAAGCGGCGCTTCAAAAATCGGCTTCGGCGGTTAAAGACTTGGCGGCGGCCTTAAAATAAGTTGGCGTTCGGATGTTGTTGGCCATTGATGCCGGAAACACCAGTGTCACGATCGGCGCCTTCGAAAGAGGGCGCCTGATTCGTCGCTGGGAACACCCAAGCGACAGAAGACTCCCTTTAAAGGGCTGGGTTCGTAATTTTTCCCAAGCGGCAAAAAAAAATCAGGTGTGGGTTAATGCTGCCATTTTTGGAAGCGTGGTTCCGCCACTCGACTTAAAAATCCGCAAGGCTGTCGAAATGGCTTTTGGAGTCAAAGCTCTGCAGGCGGGCCCCGAGTCTTTTTCGAGTTTGACATTGAAGGTCCAAAAACCCGGCGAGGTCGGCGCGGATAGGGTTCTCAATTCTTTGGCCGTTAAAGAGCTCTACGGCCTTCCGGCCATCGTCATTGATTTCGGGACCGCGACGACTTTTGACTGCGTTTCTTCCCGCTCCGAATATTTGGGAGGCGCGATTTTGGCCGGCCCCAACATGACCGCCTGGGCCCTTAAGGAAAAAACGGCGAAATTGCCCCTGGTCAATATCGCTAAGCCAAAAAGAGCCATCGGAAAAGATACAATCGAATGTATTCAGGCTGGTCTCTATTTTGGGTATTTAGGAATGATTGAAAAAATTTTGGATATGAGCCTTAAGGAAATGAAAATTTCGCGCGAAAGCGCCCATGTCGTGGCGACCGGCGGGCTTTCTCATTTATTTAAGCGCGATTTGCCAAAAGGCGTCTTTTTTTCTCCAAACCTGACCTTGGAAGGTTTGCGGCTGGCTTGGGAGAAGCTCAAATGAAGCGCGTAATTTTTTTGCTGGCGTGTCTGATATCTTGTGGCGCTTTTTTAAATGTCTTGAGCGCCCATGCGGCGGCTTCTTACAGCAATTTCGCCAATTACGCGACCCAGTCTTCTCTCGCTCCGTTTGCGCGGGATTTGGGCGGAATTCTGGGTTCTTCCACCTTCCATTCCGGACGAATTTTAGGTTTTTCCGGTTTTGATGTCGGCGTTCATGCGGTCGCTCAATTTACTCCGGAGGCGGGCGATACCATCTTGGGGCATAACGGCGCTCAAACATTTGGCATGCCGATGGTTCAAGCCGAGGTCGGGCTTCCCTTCCGCATTGACGGATTTGTTCGTGGAATGAGTTACGGGGGGCTTACGGTGGCGGGCGGGGGACTGCGCTACGGGATCATTAAGCCGAAAGACACTCCGTGGTCTCCGCAATTGATGATTTCAGGCGTGGCTGATTCGGTGACTGAACAAGATTTTTCCGCCAGCCATTTTGGGTGCAATTTGGTCGCATCCATGGGAACGCAAAAATTTACTCCCTATTTAGGCGCGGGCCTTGATTTGACGAATTTGTCGGTCAAAAACTCAAATCTCGATCCATCCTTAGACGGAGACTATGTTCGGGCTTGGGGAGACCGTTTTACTGCCGGACTTCAATTCCGTCCCGCCCAATTTTTCTATATTCATCTTGCCTATGTGCTCTTGCACGGCCAAAGCGGGACCGAAGGCGGTTTGGGCCTTAGGTTCTAGGCGCGCTAGGCTCTAAACTTTCCCTTGAAACTTTTTTCCGCTTCGCGGTTGAGGGCTTTTTTGTGGAGCTCTTCCCGGCGGTCGGGGCCTTTTTTCCCGCGCGCGATTCCAAGACTGACCTTGGCCCAGCCGCGCTTAAAATAAATTTCAAGCGGGACCAAGGTCATGCCCTTGGCGTCAATTTGGCCCGATATTTTTCTGATTTCCGCCTTGTGTAAAAGGAGTTTGCGCGATCTCCGCGGATCGCTGGGATTAGAGGTGTCGAAGGTGTAATGCGGAATGTGAAGATTAAATAGATAAAGCTCGCCGTCTTTAGATTGACCAAAGCAGCCGTCTAGGGAGATGCGCCCCGATCTCAAAGATTTAACTTCTCCGCCGCTCAGCTCAAGCCCCGCCTCATAGGTGTCGAAAATTTCGTAAAGCATCCGCGCCTTGCGGTTTAACGCGACGCTAATTTTGTCCTTGACCGCTTCGGTTTTTTTGACGCTCATCAAAAGCTATTGTATATTGTTTTCCGGTTCGTAAAAAACGCGAAAAAACTGTTAGAATTTTATCATGGCAAACATTATGGTCGTTGAAGATGAAAAAGACGTGGTCACCTTGCTCAAATTTCTTCTTGAAAAAGATGGACACAAGGTCACGGAAGCCTATAACGGCCTTGAGGCCTTGGTCAAAATGGGAGTGGACGGGGGAAAGAAAGCGGATGCCCCGCAGTTTGTGCCTGACTTGATTTTGCTTGACGTCATGATGCCCATCATGGACGGGTATTCGGTCTGCACTAAGCTTCAGGAGATGGAGTCAACGCGAAAGATTCCGGTCATTGTTTTGACGGCCAAGGGCGAGATGCGGGAGCTGTTTGACCGTGCCAATGTCGCCGCCTATGTCAACAAGCCTTTTGACATCCAGAAATTAAGGCAGGTCATTGCCCAGGTTTTGGAGCGCAAAAAATGAGCGAAAAGAAAACGAAGGTTTTAATTGTCGATGATGAGCCGGAAATTGTCACCCTGCTTAAGGTATTTCTGGAAAAATCGGGCTTTGAGGTTTCTGACGCGGCCAACGGCGAACTGGCTTTGAAATATTTCGGCATTCAGCCGCCAGACCCCAATATCGCTTTGCCGGATATCATCATTCTAGACATCATGATGCCGGTCATGGATGGATACGCGCTCAACGCCAAGCTTCAGGCCGACCCGAGAACGGCCAAGATTCCCATCGTCATCTTGACGGCTAAGGGCCAAAAAATGCGCGAGCTTTTTGAAATGGCCCCCAATGTCGCGGCCTATGTTCAGAAGCCCTTTAATCCGAAGATACTCAGGGATCTTTTAATCAATCTTTTGTCTGGGAAAAAATAGAAATGTCGCATTTAAATGAAGCGCAAGGATCTGTTCCAGTCTCCGGCGGTTTAGAAGAACTGCGTTCCCAGAAAATCGCAAAGGTCTTGGATTTGCGCTCTCGCGGCATAGACCCTTATCCCGCGGAGTCTCAAAAAACCCACTCCTGCATTGAATCTTTTAATTTGGCCCAAAATCTCTCCGCCGGCCAACACGGAACGGAAACGGTGGCGGTCGCCGGGCGAGTGGTCAGTTTAAGAGATATGGGAAAAAGCCTTTTCGCCCATGTTCAAGACTTAAGCGGAAAGATTCAGGTCTATTTTAAGAAAGACGCGATGCCCGAATCCGAGTTTGAACTCATCAAAAGGGATGTCCATTCCGGGGATTTTGTCTCCGTTTCCGGGCTTATTTTTAAGACTAAGACCGGAGAGCCGACCATCGCGGCTGGGCATACGGTTTTATTGGCCAAAGCCCTTCGCCCTTTGCCGGAAAAATGGCATGGGCTTAAGGATGTGGAAGTGCGGTATCGCCAGCGGCATCTGGATTTAATTTCTTCCGAAGAGACTCGGCGCGTTTTTGTTTTAAGAAGCCGCATTATTTCCACGATTAGAAAGACCTTAGACGATCTCGGTTTTATCGAGGTTGAAACTCCGGTTCTCTTGTCGCAAGCGGGCGGGGCCTCGGCTAAGCCCTTTGAGACCCATCACAACGCTCTTGAATCCGATATGGTTTTGCGCATCGCCACCGAACTTTATTTAAAACGCCTGATCATCGGGGGTTTCGACAAGGTTTATGAGATTGGCCGCGTTTTCAGAAATGAGGGGATAGATACCCGCCACAATCCCGAGTTTACGATGATCGAGGCCTATCAAGCCTACTCCGATTATCAGGGCATGGCCCAGCTTTTTGAGCGCTTGGTTTCAGCCTGCGCCGAGGCGACGGGGATTCATGAAGTGGAATTTAACGGCAAAAAGATTTCGCTCAAGCCTCCTTTTGACCGTGTCTATCTGCCACAGGCGTGGGAGAAATTTTGCGGCGAAAAAATCGACAGGGTTTTAGAGGGGAAACGTTTTAACCACTCCGCTCTTTTGGATTTGGCCCATCGACTCGGCGTTCCCGCGGGAGATGGAGCTCCCAGCGCCAAAATTTTTGATCGCATTATGGATTCCCACATTCTCAATCATTTCGAGGGGCTGACCTTTGTTTTTGATTACCCGACGGCGGTCACTCCCTTGGCGAAACTTAAATCTGGAACGGAATCCTTGGTGCAGCGTTTTGAGTGTTTTGCCGCTGGCCAAGAGATTTCAAACGCCTATAGCGAGTTAAACGATCCCCTTGATCAGGTGGAACGCCTTAAAGAACAGGCGCGCCAAAAAAAAGACGAGGGCAATGACGAGGCGGATGTTTTGGACGCCGATTTTGTCGAAGCCATGGAAGCGGGAATGCCGCCGACCGGCGGAATCGGAATCGGAATTGACCGCTTGGTCATGCTCTTTACCGGACAAAGTTCCATTCGCGACGTTATTTTCTTTCCAACCCTCAAGCCTCATGCCGATCCGGCGCTCAACGGTGGACAGTGACTCAGTTCTTGCCCTTTGAGCTTTTTGTCGCGTTTAGATACCTCAAAGCCAAGCGCAAGGGGCTTTTTGCGGGCGCGACGGCCTTAATTGGCATTCTTGGGGTTTGCGTGGGAGTGGCGGCTTTAATTACGACTTTGTCGGTGATGAACGGCTTTCAAACCGATATCGAGAAAAAAATCATCGGAGCCCAAGCCCATATGACCATCTACGGGCTGGGGCAATCCGCCGACATCGAAGGCTTTAAAAAAATAATTCTTTCCACTCCCCATGTGAAGGCCGTGGCTCCTTTTGTGATTGGGCAAGCCATTTTGACTTACGATCACAATACTTCTGGAATTATTTTAAAGGGGCTTGATCCGGCGAGCGAATTTAAAGTCAATGATCTGGGACAAAAACTGCGCGAGGGCTCTTGGAAGGATTTAAACGACAACGGAAAAATTCCTGGAATCGTCTTGGGAGAAGAATTGGCGCGCAATGTCGGCGCCTGGGTGGGAGATCAAGTGGTTTTGGTCTCTCCCAAGGAGATGACGACCGCCATTGGGCTGGTGCCCAAGATGCAAAAATTCAAGGTCTTGGGGCTTTTGCATACCGGCTATTACGAGTATGATTCGATGACGGCTTATACCAATATTCCCGCGGCCGCCGCTTTTTTCGGCCTTAAGACCCGTGCGACTGGGCTTGAGGTCAGGCTTGACAATATCGCTTTAGTGTCCAAGGTGGCCGAAGAGTTGCGCAATCGTCTCGGCTTTGGCGCGGTGGTCCGCACCTACGCCCAGATGAATCAAACTCTTTTTTCCGCCTTGAAACTTGAAAAATTCGTCATGTTTTTAATCTTGGTTTTGATTATTTTGGTCGCCAGTCTCAATATCGCCTCGACCTTGATTGTTCACAGCGTCGAGAAAACGCGCGATATCGGAATTTTAAAAGCGATGGGGGCGACTCCGCGGCAAATTCGCCGTATTTTCTTGGCCGAGGGCCTGATCATCGGCGGTTTTGGGATTGTGATGGGGCTTTTGCTTGGCTTTACTCTTTGCTATTTGATTGTCCATTATCCGATTGTCAAACTCCCTTCCGATATTTATTATCTTTCCCGCGTTCCGGTGGATATTCAAGCGATGGATGTCATCGCGGTTTCGCTGGTCGGCATTTTACTTGCGGTGTTGGCGACCTTGTATCCGGCTCGAAAAGCCTCCTTGGTCGATCCGGTCGAGGCCATTCATTATGGATAAGCCGGAATTGGCGCATATCTTGGAGGCGCGGAACCTCAAGAAATCCTACGGCAAGGGAGAAAATGTCGTTGCCGCTTTAAAAGACGTTTCTTTCGCGATTCAGCCGGGGGAATTTGTCGCTATTCTCGGGCCTAGCGGATCGGGAAAATCAACCCTTCTCAATATGCTGGGGCTGATGGATCGCCCAGATGCCGGAGAGGTCTTAATCGGAGGGAAAAAAGCCCTGTCTTTAAGCGAAGAGGCGCGCTCTTTTTTGCGCAACGAGAAATTGGGCTTTATTTTTCAATTTGACGCTCTTTTATCCGATTTTACGATTCTCGAAAACATTTTGTTTCCGGCCTTAATTTCCTCACGGCCCAGAAATGAGTCTTATTTGGAAGTTCAAAAACGCGCTTTGGGTTTGTTAGAGCATTTAAAATTGCCCCAAATCGCCGAGCGCTATCCCTCCCAGGTTTCCGGCGGCGAGCGCCAAAGGGCGGCTCTTTGCCGGGCTTTAATCAACAACCCCGAAATTCTGCTGGCCGATGAGCCGACGGGGAATCTCGACAAGGTCAACGGAGAAATGGTGTTTAAGGATTTAGAGGGTTTGGCCCGCGAGAAAAACGTGGCCGTTGTTTTGGTCACCCATAATGAGGAAGCGGCTTCTCGCGCGGCCCGGGTCTTTCAT